>JAGPCI010000001.1 GCA_018058165.1 Bacteroidia bacterium | reverse complement strand
CAGATTGACGAAGAAGTTGACCGTTTACAAAAACGTTCGGGCAATTTAATGGATGTTGATACCGCTACTGATAACGATATTGTATACACAACCATGTCCGAGTTAAACGACAATGGCGATGTACTTGAAGGTGGTGTATTCTCTGACTCAACACCAATTTTAATTCAATCAATTAAAAACGAAGCAATCAAAACTGAATTTTTAGGCTCAACTCCTGGTAAAACATTTGATGTAAATGTGTTCGATTTGTTTGATAATGACCAGTCAGAAATGTCTCATGCATTAAACATAAACAAATTAGCAGTTGCTGATATCAACAAAAATTTCCGTGTAACGGTAAAAGACATTAAGCGCAACGAAAAAGCAGAATTAAACCAAGAAATGTTTGACAAAGCTTATGGCGAAGGTGTTGTAAATTCAGTTGAAGAATTACGTGCTCGTATTAAAACAGAATTGGAAAGTTATTTTGGCGACCAAGCAGATCATTTACTTGAACACGAAATGATGGAATCTTTAGTTGCTAAACAAAACATAGAATTACCTGATGCATTTTTAAAGCGTTGGTTAATCGACCGTCATGAAGATAAATTTAACACCGAAAATGTTGAAGAAAATTATAGTAACGAAGCTAATTATTTGCGCAACCATTTGTTTGAAGAAAAAGTATTGAGCGATGCAGGTGTTAAGGTAGAAGATGCAGATATTAAACTAGCTGCACTAAACTATACACGTAGCATGTTTGGTGCATATGGCACTGCTGGTATTAGCGATGAAATGCTTGAAGGTATAATTGAACCAAGCATGAAAAAAGAAGATTACCGCAGCCGTATGATTAACCTTGCTGTTTCACAAAAAGTACGTGAAGTAATTAAAAGCAAAGTTAAAATAGAAGAAAAAGAAGTGAGCAGCGAAGAGTTTTTTGAACTTGTAGCTAAGCACAATCAAGAACATAATCACTAAGATATTTTTTATATCAACCCAAAAAAGACGCGACAAAATCGCGTCTTTTTTTTTAATTATTTAGTCGTTTGGCAGTATTTTAAACAGTTAGCCGATGCAAATTCGATATTAACCTAAAACCAATACACAAATAGTGTTATTAAATGTCAGTAAATTCAAATGGCACAACACTTGAAACTTAGAATCTACTTTATATATTGCAACCAAATAAAAACACGTTATGATGGACCACGGAAAAGAATTTAGAAAATACGCGATTAAGCACAAAGGCATTAGTAGCATAGCAGTTGATGCATACCTAGAAAGTTCTGTTGAAGGAATGACCCGTACTGTTATTGAAGAACGTCCTATGAACTTTAGAGAAATTGACGTTTTTTCTCGTTTAATGGCAGACAGAATTATTTTTTTAGGAATGCCTATTGATGATTATGTAGCAAACATTGTACAAGCCCAATTATTATTTTTAGATTCGATGGATGCGCGAAGAGATGTACAAATGTACATTAACTCGCCAGGAGGAAGCGTATATGCAGGTTTAGGCATTTACGATACCATGCAATGGATTAACCCAGATGTAGCAACAATTTGTACTGGCTTAGCTGCAAGTATGGGTGCTGTGTTACAGTGCGCTGGAGCAAAAGGCAAACGTACTGCATTACCTCATGCCCGTATAATGATTCACCAACCTTTAGGTGGTGCACAAGGCCAAGCAAGTGATATTGAAATTACTGCTCGCGAAATACAAAAACTTAAAAAAGAATTATACGACATTATTGCTGAACATAGCGGCCAACCTTTTGAAAAAGTACAACAAGATAGCGACCGTGATTATTGGATGACAGCCCAGGAAGCTAAAGATTATGGCATGCTTGATGATGTTTTAAACAAAACAAAAAAGGTTCATAGTTAAACATTTATATAACTTTTGTCAAGCCAACCAAATAAACATGGTTGGCTTGTTTTTTTTATAGATATTTGCACCACATGAGTAAGAAAAAAGAAGATGTTTGTTCATTCTGCGGACGACCAAAAAGCCAAACAGAGTACCTAATATCAGGGCTTGATGCTTTAATTTGTGAAAACTGCATTGAACAAGCTTACCGCATAGTTAACGAAGACCAAGGCGCTGCTGGCAGCAAACAAACATCATTTGATTTTGTAGAAAAACAATATAAACCTGCCGAAATAAAAAAACACTTAGACCAATATGTTATTGGGCAAGATGATGCAAAAAAAGTATTAAGTGTTGCGGTTTACAATCACTTTAAACGTTTACTACATAAAAACAAAACCAATGATGTTGAGTTAGAAAAATCGAACATTTTATTGGTTGGCGAAACCGGTACCGGTAAAACACTTTTGGCAAAAACGTTAGCCAAATTACTTAACGTACCATTTTGTATTGCCGATGCTACTGTGCTTACAGAAGCTGGTTACGTAGGCGAAGATGTAGAAAGTGTATTATCTCGTTTGTTACAAGCGGCAAACTATGATGTAGCTGCTGCCGAAAGAGGTATAGTTTATATTGACGAGATTGATAAAATTAGTCGTAAAAGCGATAACCCAAGTATTACACGCGATGTAAGTGGCGAGGGTGTTCAACAAGCTTTATTAAAGATACTAGAAGGTACTACCGCAAATGTTCCACCTCAAGGTGGCCGTAAGCATCCCGACCAAAAAATGGTTGCTATTAATACCGAAAATATACTATTTATATGCGGTGGCGCATTTGAGGGTATTGACAAACAAATTGCTCGAAGAATGCAAACCCAAGCAATTGGTTTTAAAAGTAAAGATGGCTTAAAAGCCGATCAAGATAATTACCTACAATATATATCTCCTGCTGATTTAAGAAACTTTGGTTTAATACCAGAAATTATTGGCCGTTTACCAGTATTGTGTCATTTAAATCCTTTAGATAGAGATACACTTTACCGCATTTTAATTGAGCCAAAAAATGCTTTGATAAAACAGTATATCAAAATGTTTGAATTAGAAGGCATTAAATTAACTATTACAGAAGATATTATTAATTTAATTGTTGATACAGCCTTTGAATTAAAACTAGGCGCTCGCGGGTTAAGAAGTATTTGTGAAAGCATTATGACCGATTATATGTACGATGCACCAAGCAATAAAATAAAGGAGTTAACTATTTCTATGGAGATAGCCAAAGAAAAATTAGATATGCTTAAATTTAAAAGCATAAAAGCCGCTTAATATTTAACAGGATATTTTAAAAGCCAAATCATTATACTTTTTTTGATTTGGCTTTTTTAGTTTTATTGCAATTCAAAAAAAATGTTGTTTAATCGATTGAACAATTATACCTTGTGTTATCAAATAAAATATGAAACAGTCCTTTTTACTTGGGTTTGCATTATTGTTTAGCTTAATTGTAAATGCTCAAATTAATGCTAAGCTAAAAACCGAAGAATACTCTTCTGCAATTAAATTTAACTTAATTAGCCCAATTGTTGGCGCAATAGCTTTTCAATATGAAAAGAGCTTAACCAAAGACGCATCATTTATTGCTACTGCCAGTTATTTTACTGGGCAAATAAGTAACGTTACCGAACCCATTAGAGGCTTATCAACTTGCCTAGAGTATAGATACTATCTTAATGATAAATTTATGAGTGGTTATTATTTGCAACCATTTATTCGTTACCAATATTACAAAGATGTTAGTACTAAAACTGACGAGCTTTCGGTACCTGGAATTGGACTACTATTTGGCTACCAAAAAATATTTTTAAAGCGTATTTGTTTTGATATGAATATTGGCACTGTATATAACTTTGGTGAACTAACTTCGCCTACTAATACATATGGCAGTGGCGATTTGCGCCCAATGTTTAAAGGTTATTGGATGCGCGGTGGATTTAGTATTGGCTATTTAATTAATTAAACTTATGAAATACAATTTAACATTATTTACACTGCTATTTGGCACATTTGTTATGGCACAAAACACTAATGAAACCGCTAGAAAACATGCCATAAAAGCAAACTTATTAAGCCCAATTTACAACACTTTAAATATTAGTTACGAAGGCTTAATAAAATCAAATGGAAACTCGTTTGTAATTGGGGCTACCTATATGGATTTTAACGATTTTGACAATAATAATTACAGCTATAACAACACTACAATGGTAACTTCAACCAACGTTAAAGGTGTTTCATTAACGCTTGATTACAAAATCCATTTCACCGAACAAGGGTTTGAAGGTGCCTATTTAGCACCATTTGCACGTATGCTTTACTACGAGCGTAATGCAGTTGTCATTGGAAATACAGCTAGTGGGCCACCAAATTATTATATGGATTATTACAAAGAAAAGTTTAATTATACTAGTTTAGGGTTAGGTTTTATAGTTGGCTATCAGTTTGTAATTAATAACCGCGTTTCTTTTGATTTTTTTGGAGGACCAGCTTACCAAATATTGTTAGCCGAAAATAAAACTACAACCAATCTTTCAACGGGAAAATATGTAGAAAATCAAGATGAAACACTGCTTGCTGATGCAATACCTAACAGGTATATTAAAGGTTATGGTTTGCGCGGAGGAGTTACAATTGGTTTTTTATTTTAAATAAAATATGAAAAACATGTTAAGTAAAATAGTAGCGTTTTTCATGCTTGCTTTGGCTATTCCTGCTCTGGCAAAACCAAAACTTCCCCCAATAAAAAGCAATGCGGTTAAAATAAATTTGCTTAGCCCTGTTTACAGTAATTTAAGTTTATCATACCAATATTGCATTACCCCATTTAGATCGTTACAACTAAATGCAGCGTACATGAATTTTAACGATAATATTAACTTTTCAAACAATCAACTTACAACTGAAGGTTTTAGCATAACGCCAGAATACAGAATGAATTTTAGTGGATATGGATTAAATGGTTTTTACGCAGGCCCTTTTTTACGATACTTAGATTACCATAAATCATTTAAAGAAAGCTGGTATAGTAGCAGTGCAGGATTCGTTACAACAACAGAGAAATCTCATTTTCAAAGTATCGGGTTAGGATTTAATTTTGGCCATCAGTTTATTATAAAAAACAACATAGTAATTGATTTTTTTGCTGGCCCAGTTTACCAAGTTTTAATTAAAAACCAGGTTGAAAATTCAATACCACCAAATGGTTATAATAATTCGAACTCACCAGAATTTTTAGCTGCAAGCATTCCAAATAAGTATATAAAAGGGTATGGTATTAGGGCTGGCTTTACCGTAGGATTAGCATTTTAATCAACCCCACAAAAAACAGGCTGCTACAAAAATTAATGCGGCAGCCTATTTAAATATGGTAACTTTTATAACGCTACTTAGCCATAGTCATTTCGTTGATAACATGGTTTGCTTTGGCTACTTTTTGTAGTACCCACAATACATATCTTATATCAACCCCAACACTTCTGCTATAGGCTTCGTTCCAAGCATAATCATTTATGGTAGCAGTAAATGCCCTATCAAAATTAATCCCTATTAATTGCCCTTTGGCATTCATAATTGGGCTACCACTGTTACCACCAGTAGTATCTAAATTATATAAAATATTTACAGGTAAATCACCTAATGCAGGGTCAATATAATCACCTAAATCACCTGCTGCATATAATTCCTTTATCGCATCTAATAATTGATACTCTAGTGTATCACTTTTTTCGATTACGCCTTTAAGCGTTGTAAATGGCTTAGCATAAATACCATCGTTTGGCGAATAGCCTTTAACATATCCATAAGTAAATCGTAAAGTTCCATTAGCATCTGGCATAAATGCTTGCTTTTTCCATAGCTGTTTTACCTCTACCAAACTAGCCATAAGTTGACTTAGTTCACTGTTACGTGTTTTATTCTCAATTTCTATGATTGCCATCTCATCACTTAGTTCGCTCGCAAAAGTTACCAACTCATCATTATAAGTTAATAACGCATTTAAATCACCATCAATTAAAGCATTTACTTCTGCGGCTCTGCTTAGTTTTGATTTGCTAAATAATTCATCAACACGCTTTCCAATCTCATCAACAGATGTGCTACCCTTCAACAGTTTTTTTACAGATGGCAGCATATTATCTTTATTAAATGTGGCGGCATCACTTAGCATTTTAACCATTGTTAGTTGGTCTAAGTTAACATCATAACGGCCAATAGATTTACCAAACTCCTTTTTAATATTGGCTTGTTGATTTGCTAAAAAATCTTTCTTAGCGGCCTCATTCGGCAAGTTTTGATATGCCAACTTTAAATTTGCTAACGTTGCAGCTGTTTGCACCAAAGGTGATACGTTATAGATTTGGCTAATCCAAATGTTTCTATTTGCATACTTCATAATATCTGTATACAGCGCATCAATACGCGGAATAACAGTTCCATATTTAGTGTTTAATGAAGCATTTCCTTCAATAAATTGTTGTAACTGTTTTTCTTCTTTACGTTTGGTATCACTTAAATTTGCACGTTTAAACCCTTGCAATTTGCCCTTAAAGTTTTTGGCTGTGTTGGCTAAACTTTTAATACGAGCAGCGTATTTTATGTTTAATGCATAATCTTTTTTACCTAATTGTTCCATTTGGTTTATTTGCCAATCAAACAAAGTACTTATATAGCTTAAATAGTAGTTTTCATGATATTCGTAAAATCCAGCAGGCTGATGACGGTATGTACGACCTGGATAACCAAGTATAAATACAAAGTCGTTTTCTTTGGTTCCCTTAGGGTTTACATTAAGATATTTTACTGGCTTATAAGCCACATTTTTTTCGCTGTATTCTGCTGCACTTCCATCTGGAGCAACATAAGCACGTAAAAATGCAAAATCACCACTATGGCGTGGCCAAACCCAATTATCTAACTCACCACCATAAGCACCAATTGTTACAGGTGGAACATAAACCAACCTCACATCTTTTAATAATTTATACCTAAACAAAACATAAGTTTTACCGGTAAACATTTCAGAAATTTCGCATTGCAAAGTTGGATGCTGTGTATTTTCATTTTCGGTAATAGCTTTAACATTTTCTGCTATTTTTTTTAGTCTATTTACAGCATCTAAAGTTTGTGTTCCCTCTAAAACCGCTTCGGATACATCTTTATATGATGCAGTTATTTTACATACCAAACCTTTTGCAGGAACTTCTTGTTCGCGTGTTTGAGCTAAAAAACCATTCTTTATGTAATCGTTTTTAACATCGCTAATGGCTTGCACAAAACTAAATGCACAATGATGGTTTGTAACAATTAATCCATCATTACTTAAAAACGATCCTGTACAGCCACCAACCCTAACAATTGCATCAATTAAACTAGTACCATCTGGGTTATATAATTCTTGTGGTTTTATTTTCAATCCAGCTTTCACTATATCTATATTTTTTAATTCCGACAAAGGAAACATCCCTTCGTCAAGTTTTTTAGTGGTAAGCGATGTGAGTGTTGCAGCTATGGCAAATACAGCAAAAGTTAGTAATATTTTTTTCATGTATTTTATAAAAATTAAATAAAAAATCAATCCTCAAACGCTACAAGTATAAGCAATATGTTAGTTGATGCATAGTGCTAAATAGATATTATTATATTTGTCAATTCAACCATGAATAAATTAGCCAATAACACATCAATTATAAAAAACAAAGCCAAAGAATTAGGCTTTTTTGAAGTTGGTTTTAGTAAGGCAGATTTTTTAACAAGTGAAGCTAATAAATTTGAAAATTGGTTAAACAATAATAGGCATGGCCAAATGCAATACATGGCCAATAATTTCGATAAACGCCTAGATCCAAGGCTTTTGGTTGATGGTGCAAAAACCGTTATATCTTTAATGTATAACTACTTTACTCCTATTAAACAAAAAGATTCAAATGGCTTAAAAATAAGCAAATACGCTTATGGTAATGATTACCACGAAGTAATAAAAGCAAAACTACACGAGTTACTAGCTTGGATTCGTGAAAATATTGGAGAGGTTAGCGGTAGAGCCTTTGTTGATTCGGCACCTGTTTTAGAACGTGCTTGGGCTGCCAAAAGCGGTTTGGGTTGGATTGGTAAAAATGGCAATTTAATTAATAAAGGCTCTGGCTCATTTTATTTTTTAAGTGAACTCATTATAGATCTGCCATTAATGGATGACAGTAATCTAGTAACAAACCATTGTGGTACATGTACAGCTTGTATCGATGCCTGCCCTACTCAAGCCATATTAAGTAATAGTGTAATTGATGGAAGCAAATGCATTTCCTATTTCACCATTGAGCTTAAAGAAGAAATTCCCAACAGCTTGAAAGGGAAATTTGAGAATTGGATTTTTGGCTGCGATATTTGCCAAGATGTTTGTCCTTGGAATAGATTTGCAAAACCCAACAACGAACCTCAGTTTACTCCAGTTAATGAAATTATTGAGAACAAAGTAGAAGATTGGATTGAGATAACAGAAGATGTATTTAGAAAGGTTTTTAAAAAATCACCTTTAAAACGTACTAAATACAACGGTTTAAAAAGAAATATTGACTTTATACTAAAACACGATTAATGCGCTTTACAAATACATACAAACTAATAATATTATTAGTAACCTTATACCACAGTAGTTTGTTTGCACAGCAAAAACTAAAGTATGGTACTCGAGCTTCTTTAAATTTAAGCACAATAGGTACTCAATATGGCAAATACAATGGAGGGGGGAATTATAGTGCAGGTATATTTTTTAATTACAAACCAATACATAACCTATCGGTTTCTTTCGAACCTACATATATACAATCTGGTTTTAGAGAAAAACAAACCGATAGTAAATATACCTACCAACATTTAGACTTTAACATTAACGCATATTTGCCATTATTTAGCGATGATGCTTTGATGTTTTATTTGGGTATTCGACCCTCTTATTTATTAAACTTTAAAAGTGAAACCTTAAATAATGGTAATTATGTAAGAACTAATTTAAACGAAAACAAAAACGAAAATGGTCAACTTGAATTTGGAATTAATGCGGGGTTTGCAGTTCAACTTTCGCCAGTAGTAAACTTTGAGTTAGGATACATGTACAATGTTACAGATAATAACAATAATACTCAATTAAAAGGAAGACCTTCCTTAATAGAAATTACGTTAAAGCTTAATGTTGTAGACCTTGCTGGTATTATTGAAAACAAAGAAAAAATTGCAAAAGAGCAAATAAAAAACTACAAAAATGGGGTTTTATTGGTGATGCTACCAACCCTAACTAATGAAGATTTATTAAAGATTAAAGATGAAGGCGACCGTTCTTATGCAAAAAACGAACTAAAAATAAGAAATATAAAAGTTATCAATGAGTTTTTGAAAGGTTATACATTTACACCTGTTTATTTCTTTGCTGATACAAATGTAAACAAAGTTGTATCAGGTAATTTAGAAGGAATATTTATTGATAGAAATTTAAAAGTAGACACATCTATTAAACCAGTACAATCAGAGAATATATTAATCGCAAGTTTTTGTAATGATTTATACAATTACAGTGAAAAAATAAGTTACGGATTGTTTGTTTATGATAGCAAATTAAAGCAACTACCAAAACCGTACACTGTTCCAAGTCAAATGTTTGGGCTTTATACCGATGGAGACCCAATGAACTATTTTAAAACCAAAAGGATAAACTATACCAATATGCCATTCGACAGAATGATTAAAAAGCTAAATAGTAGAATGCTTAGGTATGCTAATTTTTAAACTAATTATCTTTTAATGCAATTGCAATTGCGTCAAGCTCGTTATACCAACTTTGTCCATAGGCTCTAATCAAAGGAGTTTTTAAGAACTTATATATTGGCACTTTATGCAGATCTCCTAATTTACAAGCGGGTGAACATATATCCCATTTATGGTAATTTAGGGCATCGTAATCGCCAACCTTGCTCACCCTAATTGGATATAAATTACAAGAAATTGGCTTAACAAAATCAACAACTCTATCATTAAAAGCATTTTCAATACCACACGACAAAATTCCATTATTTCTCACGGCAAAAACACATGTACCATCAGGTAGACAATTAGTAACAGCATCACCATCTTTATCTAATTCGCTAACGCCTTTTTCAGTAATAATATCCATGCCTTCAGGTGAGATGTAGGAAATTAGCTTTGGTATTAAACTTGTAAGAACACTAATTTCATTATCAGTAACTGGTGCACCAGCATCACCTTCGATACAGCAAGCACCCTTACATGCGTTTAAATCACATATAAAATGTTTGTCAAACAAGTCTTCCGATAAGATGGTATTCTCGTGAATAATCATAAAAATTCAAGAATAAAAAAGGCCGAGTATTTATACTCGGCCGTTTTATAATGTTATTAAACTAATTAGTTCTCTTCTGTAGTTGTTGATTCTTCGTTAGTCTCTTCAGCTGGCTTTGCAGCAACAGCAGGCTTACGTCCTCTACGAGTAGTTTTCTTAGCAGTAGATTTGTTTGCTTTTTCAGCAAGCATAGCCTCGTTAAAGTCTACTAGTTCAATAATACTCATTTCAGCATTATCACCTTTACGGTTTGCTAGTTTTAAAACTCTTGTGTATCCACCCGGACGGTCACCAACTTTTTCAGCAACTGGTCCAAAAAGTTCTTTAACAACTTCCTTACTTTTTAGGTAACTAAATACAACCCTACGAGAATGTGTATCATCCTCTTTAGATTTGCTAATAAGAGGCTCAACATATTTTCTTAACTCTTTAGCTTTAGCCAAAGTAGTTGTAATACGTTTGTGTAGTATAAGCGAGCCTGCCATGTTAGAAAGCATAGACTTACGATGTGAAGCTGTTCTTCCTAAGTGATTAAATGTTTTACCGTGTCTCATCTCTTTTATAATTTTTCATAAGCCCTTAAAATAGATGCTTATGGTCTATCGTCTTATTATTAATCTTCGTTACCTAAATATTTTGCAACATCCATTCCAAATACTAAACCTTTTTCTCTAGCTAATTCTTCAAGCTCAGAAAGTGATTTTTTACCAAAATTACGGAACTTCAATAAATCACCAATCTCAAAACTAACTAAGTCGCCTAAAGTTTTTATATCAGCAGCTTTTAAGCAATTGTATGCACGAACTGACAAATCTAAATCAGACAAAGGAGTTTTTAATATTTTACGGATATGTAATACATTCTCATCAACTTCCTGCGGAATTTCTTTAACCTGAGTGTCCATAGTTATTAACTCATCAGAGAATAACATGAAATGTTGGATAAGAATTTTAGCAGCCTCTTTTAATGCATCTTCAGGATGAATTGAACCATCGGTAGAAATTTCAATTAAAAGTTTTTCGTAGTCTGTTTTTTGTTCAACACGGAAGTCTTCAACACTATATTTTACATTTTTAATAGGCGTAAAAATAGCATCCATAGGAATTACACCGATAACTGCATCTTTAGGTTTGTTTTCCTCTGCAGGAACGTAACCTCTACCTTTTTCAACTGTAACTTCCAGTTCAAGATGAACCGAAGGATCCATGTGACAGATGACAAAATCAGGATTTAATACTTCAAAGGTATTGGTATGTTTACCAATTTCACCTGCATTAAAAGTATCTTGACCTTTTACGTTGATAAAAATTTTCTCGTTATCAACACCATCTATAATGCGTTTAAAACGAACTTGTTTTAGGTTTAATACAATTTCAACTACATCCTCAATTACACCCTTAAGTGTAGAAAATTCGTGATCAGCACCTGTAATTTTTATAGATGTGATAGCAAAACCTTCTAAAGATGATAGTAGAATTCTCCTTAATGCATTACCAATGGTAACACCGTATCCTTTTTCCAAGGGACGGAATTCGAACTGACCATAAAAGTCAGTTTCTTTATGCATAATAACTTTATCCGGTTTTTGAAAAGCGAGAATGGCCATTTTTTGTTCTTAATTATTATTTTGAGTACAATTCAACGATTAACTGTTCCTTTATGTTTTCAGGAATTTGGTCTCTTTCAGGCATTGCTAAGAAAGTACCTTTCATAGCTTTGTTATCAAAAGTAACCCAGTTAAATTTAGAAGCATTACCATGAGCTAATGCATCAACAATCACTTCTAACGTTTTTGATTTCTCGCGAACTTCGATTACGTCACCAGGACGAAGCGTGTAAGAAGGAATGTTTACTACGTTTCCATTAACCGTGATATGGCGGTGGCTAACTAACTGACGAGCAGCAGAGCGAGTTTTTGCAATACCTAAACGATAAACAGTATTATCCAAACGTGCTTCTAAGAAGCGAAGTAAGTTTTCACCTTTAATACCTTTTTTACGAGATGCTGTTTCATAAGTTTTGTAAAACTGACGCTCTAAAACACCATAAGTGTATTTAGCTTTTTGTTTTTCAAATAATTGAATTGCAAACTCACTTAATTTTGATCTCTTACGAGATTGACCGTGCTGACCTGGAGGTGTTCCCCTCTTTTCAAAATTCTTGTCAGGTCCATAAATCGCTTCTTTAAATCTGCGAGCAATTTTGGTCTTTGGTCCAATATATCTTGCCATTTTTCTTTTTTCTTAAAAGTCCAATAATTACACTCTTCTCTTTTTAGGAGGGCGGCATCCGTTGTGAGGCATTGGGGTAATATCACGAATTGACATTACATCTAAGCCTGCAGCTTGCAAAGTACGGATTGCAGACTCACGTCCAGAACCAGGTCCTTTAACAAACACTTCAACTTTTTTCATACCAGCATCTACGGCAACTTTAGCACAATCTTGCGCAGCCATTTGAGCTGCATAAGGTGTATTTTTTTTAGATCCGCGGAAACCCATTTTACCAGCCGAAGCCCAAGATACTACCTGACCTGTTGAGTTGGTAATTGAGATAATAATATTGTTAAAGGTAGCCTTTATGTGCGCTTGACCATTCGCGTCAATCGCAACTACTCTTTTTTTGCTTACTTTTTTATTATTTGTAGCCATTGTTAATGTTATTATTTACCTCTTACTTGGTTACCTTTTTCTTACCGGCAACCGTTTTACGCTTACCCTTACGAGTACGTGCATTAGTACGAGTGCGTTGACCTCTTAGCGGTAAACCTTTACGATGACGAAGACCACGATAGCAACCAATGTCCATCAATCGCTTGATGTTAAGTTGTTTTTCAGAGCGTAATTCTCCCTCTACTTTTAAAACTTCAGTAATGTACTTACGAATTTTATTCAATTCATCGTCATTCCATTCGCTTACTTTTTTACTTAAATCAATACCACACTCTGCTAATAAAAGCTGAGCTGTTGATTTTCCGATGCCATAAATGTAGGTAAGACCAATCTCACCTCTCTTGTTTTTAGGCAAATCTATACCTGATATACGAGCCATAGTTCTTAATTATCCTTGACGTTGTTTAAACTTTGGATTCTTTTTGTTAATAACGTAAATTCTACCTTTACGTTTAACTAAGACGCAGTCCTCGCTGCGCTTCTTAACAGATGTTCTAACTTTCATCGCGTTGGTTTACTTGTATCTGTAAATAATTCTACCTTTTGATAAATCATACGGTGACATTTCCACCGAAATTTTATCTCCTGGTAATATTTTAATGTAGTGCATCCTCATTTTTCCTGAAATGTGGGCAATGATCTCATGACCATTTTCAAGTCGCACTCGAAACATTGCATTACTCAATGCTTCTATTATTATTCCGTCCTGTTTTATCAGTGACTGTTTTGACATACTTGCGTTTATAAGGGGTGCAAAAATAAGAAATTGTTTTTAATTTGCAATTTTATTTTATGCTGCTCCAATAGCAGTACGTCCTTTTAATTTTCCCGACTTCATCAATCCATCATAATGTCTCATCAATAAATGACTTTCAATTTGCTGAAGCGTATCTAATACTACAGCAACAAGAATCAAAAGTGATGTTCCACCATAAAATTGAGCGAATTGACTATTAATGTTAAGTACACCAGCTAATGATGGTAACACTGCCACGGCTGCTAAAAATATAGAGCCTGGTAAAGTGATACGAGACATAATATTGTCGATAAAACTAGCAGTTGCTTGCCCAGGTTTTACTCCAGGAACAAATCCACCATTACGTTTTAACTCGTCAGATATTTGGTTGGAATTAACCGAAATCGCAGTATAAAAGTAAGTAAACAGTATAATTAAAATAGCAAATACTAAATTATAACCAAACGAACTCGGATTTACAAGAGACATTAATCCACTCATACTTTCGTAATCAGGGAAAAATTGTGCTACTGTTGATGGGATAAACATTAATGCTTGAGCAAATATAATTGGCATTACACCTGCAGTATTAACTTTTAAAGGTAAATACTGTCTTGCCCCAGCAGTTTGACGGCTTCCAACAATGCGCTTCGCATATTGAACTGGTATTTTTCTTGTTCCTTGAACAAGCATAATAACCCCCATAACGACAGCAAACAATGCAGCAAGCTCTACCAAAAATATCACCAATCCTCCACCAGATTCTGTAAATTTGAACATGAACTCATCTTTTATCGCAAATGGTAATCTTGCTATAATACCTATCATGATAATAAGTGAAACGCCATTTCCAATACCCTTATCGGTAATACGCTCTCCTAACCAAAGCACAAACATTGTACTTGCAGTTAATACAACTACTGAGGTGAGCATGAATATAAAATCTGATACTCCACTTCCATCAATAGATGATATTATAGCTCCAGGATTTTCTGATTTTAAGTTGACAAGAAATCCAACTGACTGAACTGCGGTAATGGCAATTGTAAGGTAGCGTGTAATTTGGTTGATTTTTCTTCTTCCATCTTCACCTTCTTTTTGCATCTTTTGGAAAGTAGGAACTGCCATTGTTAGCAATTGTACTACAATTGAAGCAGAAATGTAAGGCATAATACCAAGTGCAAAGATAGATCCCCTTGCGAAGGCACCGCCTGCAAACATATTGATCAACCCAAAAATACCATCGGCAGCTTGATTCGCTGAACCTTGTAGCATATTAGGATCTACACCAGGAAGGGTAACATAAGTACCAACACGGTATATAACTAACATCCAAAAAGTAAAAACTAGCTTGAAGCGTAAATCTTCAATGCGGTAAATATTTTTGATGGTTTCGATCAGTTTCTTCATTCTTTAGATTGTTTCTGCTTTACCACCGGCAGCTTCAATTGCTTGAATAGCTGACGCAGAGAATGCATGTGCTTTTACTTGAAGTGCAGTTTTTAATTCACCGCGACCCAAAACTTTAATAATACCCTTTTTCGATACAAAACCGTTATCTATAAATGTTTGAATATCGAAAGAGATGATACCTTTATCTTCTGAAAGTTGTTGTAAACGATCTAAATTTACTGGTACGTATTCAACCCTATTTAGGTTTTTAAAACCAAACTTAGGAACACGTCTGTACAAAGGCATTTGACCACCCTCGAAACCACGTTTTGTAGATGTACCAGAACGAGAGCCTGCACCTTTGTGTCCGCGTGTTGAAGTTCCGCCTTTACCAGAACCTTCACCGCGACCAATGCGCTTGCCTTGTCTATGTGTAGCACCTTTTGCAGGTCTTAATGTATGTAATTTCATTGTTTTAAACTGGCAATTTAAATGTTTTCAATTTTTAACAAGTGAGCAACTTTACTTATCATTCCCATGATTTGAGGTGTCGCATCCTTTTCAACTGTTTGATTTAATTTGGTAAAACCCAATGCTCTTACAGTTCTTTTTTGACCCTCAACTCTGTCGATGGTGCTTTTAACTAGTGTAATTTTTACTTTAGACATTGTATTAACCATTAAATACTTTCTTTAAACTAATTCCTCTTGTTTGGGCAACGGTAAATGCATCTCTCATACTTAATAAAGCGTGAATAGTAGCTTTTACAACGTTATGTGGGTTTGATGACCCTTTAGACTTAGCTAATACATCAGTGAAACCAGCACTTTCCAATACTGCACGCATAGCTCCACCAGCTAAAACACCGGTACCACCAGCTGCAGGCTGAATAAATACTCTTCCTCCTCCATACTTACCAAGTTGATCATGAGGTACAGTTCCTTTTAGGATAGGCACTTTTACCAAATTTTTCTTAGCATCATCAATTCCTTTTGCAATGGCGTCAGTAACCTCATTAGCTTTTCCTAAGCCGTAACCTACAACACCATTACCATCGCCTACAACCACAAGGGCTGAAAAGCTAAAAGTACGTCCACCCTTTGTTACTTTCGCAACACGGTTGATAGACACAACCTTTTCTTTTAATTCTATATCGCTAGATTTTACTCTTTTTACGTTTGCTGTTGACATAATTTTTGATTGGTTAGAATTTTAGACCACCTTCTCTTGCGCCTTCGGCTAAGCTTTTTACTCGGCCATGGTACAAGTAACCATTACGATCAAAAACACAAGTTGTAATACCCGCTGCGTTTGCTTTTTCGGCAATTGCTTTACCAACCACAGCTGATATTTCTATTTTGGTCAATTTATCTTTAATAGATTTAGATGAAGCTGATACTAAAGTTTTACCGTGTACATCATCAATAAGTTGTACGTAAATATCTTTATTGCTTCTAAATACTGATAAGCGTGGATTTTCAGGTGTTCCGAAAATACGGCTGCGTATTGCTTTTTTAATTTTAGCTCTTCTTGCAAGCTTCTTTGTAAGTACTGACATAGCTTTATCTTATTATTTAGATGCCGTTTTACCAGCTTTTCTTCTAAGTTGTTCACCAACAAATTTGATACCTTTACCTTTGTATGGTTCAGGCTTGCGTAAGCTACGTAATTTAGCTGCAACCTGTCCGATAAGTTGTTTATCACAACTTTCTAAAGTAATTATTGGGTTTTTACCTTTTTCTGTTTCTGTTTTTACACTTACTTCAACAGGAACCTGGAAATAAATATGATGTGAGAAACCTAAAGTTAAATCTAGTATATTTCCTTCATTAGTGGCTTTATAACCTACACCTACTAACTCTTGTTTTATAATATATCCAGTGGTAACACCAACAACCATGTTGTTTATTAATGCACGATACAAACCATGCATTGCGCGGTGCCTTTTTTGTTCAGTTGGACGAACCACTAATAACTCGCCATCTTCAATATTTATTGTTAACTCAACATCTACTTGCTGAGTTAATGTTCCTTTAGGACCTTTAACGGTAACTAAATTACCTTTTGATGTATTAATCTCTACTCCTGTAGGAATTTTAATCGGTGCTTTTCCTATACGTGACATTTTACTACCTCCTTATGATTAATAAACGTAACATAATACCTCACCACCAACATTGTTAGCGCGAGCTTCTTTATCGGTCATTACACCTTTAGAAGTAGTTAAAATAGCTATTCCTAAGCCGTTGATAACACGAGGCATTTCATCAATACCAGTGTATTGACGTAAACCTGGGGTACTAATACGCTGTAGTTTTTTGATAGCTGGGCTTTTGGTTATCGGGTGATACTTCAAAGCAATCTTAATCGAACCTTGATGAGTGGTTGAATCCTCGAACTTGTAGTTAAGGATATAACCCTTATCGAAAAGAACTTTGGTCATTTCTTTCTTCAGTCTTGAAGAAGGAATCTCAACAATGCGATGGTTTGCCTTGATCGCATTGCGTAACCTAGTCAAGTAATCTGCAATTGGATCTGTCATAATTTTTGTTTTTCTAGCAGATAGTTAGCCAAGGCTTGTACTCTTATCTGCTTAGGTTTATTTTATTTAAAGTTAAATGAGGCGCGAAAATAGAAGATTTTTTTGAAAGTCCTACATTTTCAATCCTTAATTTTTTTATTTATTAATAATTACCAACTTGCTTTAGTAACACCTGGTATTTTACCCATCAACGCCAAGTCACGGAATTGATTACGACAAATACCGAAATCGCGCATATAACCTTTAGGGCGACCTGTTAACTTACAGCGGTTTTTTAAACGAACTGGAGAAGAGTTACGAGGTAATTTTTGTAATCCCTCTAAATCTCCAGCTGCTTTTAATGCAGCTCTTTTTGCAGCATAGCGCGCTACTAATTTTTCGCGTTTAACTTGACGAGCTTTTATAGATTCTTTAGCCATTGTTCTTATTTTTTAAATGGTAAGCCAAATTCTTTTAACAAAGCATGGCACTCTTCATCAGTGGCAGCGGTAGTAACAAAAGTTATATCCATACCATTAATGCGGTTTACTTTGTCGATAACTATTTCAGGAAATATGATCTGCTCAGTAACACCCATTGTGTAGTTACCACGACCATCAAATCCTTTTGTATTTAATCCTGCAAAATCTCTTACACGAGGTAATGATACAGAAATTAAACGATCAAGAAATTCATACATTTTATCGCCACGTAATGTTACGCGAGCTCCAATTGGCATGTTCTCTCTTAATTTAAAATTAGAGATGGCTTTCTTAGATTTTGTAGGCACTGCTTTTTGACCTGCAATGATTGACATTTCTTCTACTGCCTGATCAACAATCTTTTTATCAGCCACAGCTGCTCCTAAACCTTGATTTAAACAAATCTTGGTTAAACGAGGAACTTGCATTACATTTTTGTACGTGAACTTTTCTTGTAAAGCAGGTACAACTGTTTTGCTATATGTTTCTTTTAATCTTGCACTATACATATCGGATATTATTCTATTACCTCACCTGATTTTTTAGAAACGCGCACAATCTTACCTTCTTCGGTAACTTTGCGACCAACACGAGAAGCGATTCCTGTTTTATCAATAACTTTTAGGTTTGAAATATTAATACGAGCTTCTTTCTTAATAATTCCACCTTGTTGGTTTTGCGCATTTGGTTTTGTATGACGGCTAACTATGTTAATACCTTCAACCAAAGCACGTTTTTCGGTATTAAATACTTCAAGGATACGGCCTTTTTTACCTTTATCATCTCCAGTAATTACCAATACCATATCTCCCTTTTTTACATGGAGCTTAGTTTGTTTGTTGTACTTTCTTTGCATAATTACAATACCTCCGGTGCTAATGAAACGATTTTCATAAATTGTTTTTCGCGCAATTCGCGGGCCACAGGGCCAAATATACGTGTAGCTCTAGGTTCGTCTTGTGCATTTAATAAAACGCAAGAATTGTCATCAAATCTAATATAAGATCCATCAGCTCTTCTTACTTCCTTTTTGGTGCGCACCACTACTGCTTTAGATACAGTACCTTTTTTTACTGTACCTGAAGGTATTGAACTTTTTACCGTCACTACAATTTTATCGCCTACTGATGCATAACGCCTTGCAGTACCTCCAAGTACTCTTATGCAAAGTACTTCTTTAGCTCCGCTGTTGTCAGCAACTTTAAGTCTTGATTCTTGTTGTATCATGATTACTTAGCTTTTTCGATAATTTCTACTAATCTCCAACGTTTGTCTTTACTCAGCGGACGAGTCTCCATAAGTTTAACGATATCGTTAATACTACATTCGTTTTTCTCGTCATGAGCTTTAAATGTTGAGGTCATCTTAATGAATTTCCCATATTTTGGGTGCATCACTTTACGCTCAACGGATACTACGATAGTTTTTTGCATTTTATTGCTAACTACCTTACCGATGATAACCTTGCGCGAATTTCTTACTACTGGTGCTGTTGCTTCCATCTTAATAATTATTGAGCATTTTTGGCAGTTAATTGCCTACTTTTTTGCTCTGTTAACAAACGAGCAATTAATATTTTGCTATCCTTGATTGAGTTTGTATTTTCAAGCGGAGTTACTGCATGATTAAACATAGTCTTAGTCAATTGCAATTTTTCTGCTTTTATACGAGCTCCCAATTCTTGGTTGGATAACTCTCTGATTTCTGTATTTTTCATGCTTATGCCACGTAATCAGGTTTAACAATAAATTTGGTAGTAACCGGTAATTTTTGAGCTGCCAAACGCATAGCTTCCTTAGCTACATCCATTGGTACACCCTCAATTTCAAACATGATGATACCCGGTTTCACTGGTGCTACCCAATATTCTGGAGCTCCTTTACCTTTACCCATACGAACCTCTGCAGGTTTTTTGGTTATTGGTTTGTCAGGGAAAACACGAATCCATACTTGGCCTTCACGTTTCATAAAACGAGTTAGCGCAATACGAGCGGCTTCAATTTGTTTTGCCGTGATATATTTGGTTTCAATCGATTTTAAACCGAATGATCCGAAAGCTAAAACTGCCCCACGCGTAGCATTACCTTTTACGCGGCCTTTTTGTTGCTTTCTAAATTTAGTTCTTTTAGGTTGTAACATCTCGATACTTTATTATTGGTACTACCCTGATTAATTCTTTGGTTTTCTATCGCCAGTACCTCTTCTGTCTCCAGCTGGTTTTCTATCACCACGAGGTCTGTCATTTCTTCTATCGCCACGAGGTCTATCTCCTGCGCTTCTTCTATCATTACCGCCTCTATTGCTTCCACCGCGAGCGCCTTCAGCACTTGCAATACCCGCATTTGGAGATAAATCACGTTTACCGAATACTTCACCCTTACAGATCCATACCTTAATACCGATTTTTCCATATACAGTAGCAGCTTCAACGATAGCATAATCGATATCAGCACGCAATGTGTGTAAAGGAGTTCTGCCTTCTTTGTACGATTCAGAACGAGCCATTTCAGCTCCACCTAAACGACCAGAAACCATAATTTTTATGCCTTCTGCACCCATTCGCATTGTAGAAGCGATAGATGTTTTTAATGCACGTTTGTATGATACACGAGCTTCAAGCTGACTAGCAATAGTTTCACCAACTAAGGTAGCATCTAATTCAGGACGTTTAATTTCAAAGATATTGATTTGAACATCCTTTTTAGTAAGCTTTTTTATCTCTTCTTTAATCTTATCAACTTCTGAACCAGCTTTACCGATAACGATACCTGGACGAGATGTATGAATAGTAATGATGATACGTTTGATTGTTCTTTCGATTACAATACGAGCTATACCACCTTTAGCGATACGAACTTTTAGGTACTTTCTGATTTTCTCATCTTCAATAAGTTTATCAGCAAAATTGTTGCCACCGTACCAGTTAGATTCCCAACCTCTGATGATACCTAATCTTAAACCTATCGGGTTAACTTTTTGTCCCATTCTGATTTAAATTTATGCGTTGTTATTATTTACAGTTTCAACAGTTGAAGCAATTTTGCTATCAACTACAAGAGTTACGTGGTTAGAACGTTTTCTAACTCGATATGCTCTACCTTGAGGAGCGGGTCTAACGCGCTTCATCATTGCACCACCATCAACAAAAATTGTTTTCACGTATAACTGTGCGTTTTCAACATCAGCTCCTTCGTTTTTTTGTTCCCAATTGGCAATTGCCGAACGTAACAATTTATCTAAACGATGTGAACTTTCCTTTTTGTTATTGAAACGAAGTATATTCATCGCTTCACCTACACGCTTACCGCGCACTAAGTCGGCAAGTAACCTCATTTTTCGAGGTGATGTAGGACAGTTATTTAATTTCGCTATTGCTTCCATTATTCGTTAGTCTTTTTTAACCGGGTGACTCTTGAATGTTCTGGTAGGTGCAAATTCACCAAGCTTGTGACCTACCATGTTTTCAGTTACATAAACAGGAATGAACTTGTTTCCGTTGTGCACTCCGAATGTATGACCTACGAAATCAGGCGTAATCATAGTTCTACGTGACCAAGTTTTAATCACTGATTTCTTCTTTGCTTCGTTCATGGCTACGACTTTTTTGTCTAGCTTAACATCAACGAAGGGTCCTTTTTTTAGCGAACGAGCCATATTATATTACTTCTTACGTCTTTCGATAATAAATTTATTTGAATGCTTTTTAGGTGCACGTGTTTTGTACCCTTTAGCTATTAATCCTTTGCGTGAGCGAGGATGTCCTCCAGAGGCTCTACCTTCTCCACCACCCATTGGGTGATCAACAGGGTTCATAGCTACTGGTCTAGTACGCGGACGTACGCCTCTCCAACGGTTAGCACCTGCTTTTCCCATGCGCTCTAAACTGTGATCAGGATTTGAAACAGATCCGATTGTAGCTAAACAAGTAGACACAATCATACGGGTTTCACCTGATGCCAACTTAACGATAGCGTATTTACCATCACGATTAAGAAGTTGAGCAAATGTTCCTGCAGAACGAACAAGCTTACCACCTTGGCCTGGTTGCAATTCTATATTATAGATTACTGTACCTAAAGGAATTTCACTTAGTGGTAATGTATTACCAATTTCTGGAGGTGAACCAACGCCACTTAAAATTGTTTGACCAACTTTAAGACCGTGTGGAGCAAGCATGTATCTTTTTTCACCATCTGCAAAATGCAATAAAGCAATTCGCGCAGTACGATTTGGATCATACTCAATAGTTGCGACAGTAGCAGGTATAGCGTGTTTGTTACGCTTAAAGTCGATAATACGATACTTCTGCTTATGACCACCACCAATGTAGCGCATAGTCATTTTACCAGAACCGTTACGACCACCACTTTTACTGTGTTTTGCTATCAACGATTTTTCGGGTGTTGATGTTGTGATCTCCTCAAATGTATTCACTGATTTAAAGCGAGTACCAGGAGTCATTGGTCTAAATTTTCTAATTCCCATAATTCTATTTATACTTCAATTATATGTTTGCGAAGAAATCAATTACTTGACCTTCCTTAACAGTGATAATAGCTTTTTTAACTGATGGTCTTCTACCACTAAATTGTCCTCTTTTAGTGAAACGAGATTTAGCTTTACCTGCACAAATTGCAGTGCTAACTCCTGTAACAGTAATGTCGTACATTTTTTCAATAGCAACCTTAATCTCAGGTTTGTTAGCTGTTTTTTCAACCAAAAAACTATATTGGTTAAGCTTTTCGCTTAATTTAGTTGATTTTTCGGTGATTAATGGCTTTTTTAAAATGCTCATTTTTATTAATTTAATGTTTCAACAATAACTGGAACAGAGTTCTCTAATAAGATAACTTTGTTAGCGTGTAAAATTTCGTAAGTGTTTACATCTTTTGCTGCTACAACTTTAGCTTTAGGTAAGTTGCGACTAGAGCGGTAGATGTTTGCATTATACTCAGGTATAATCATCAACACTTTTTCGTTTGATAATTTCAAGTTATTAAGAAGCGCAATATACTGTTTTGTTTTTGGAGCATCAAAGCTGAAACTTTCTAAAACTGTAATATTGTTTTCTTTAGCCTTGTAAGCAAATGCTGATTTACGTGCTAATTGTTTTAACTTTTTGTTTAACTTAAAACTATAATCGCGAGGGCGAGGGCCGTGAATACGAGCACCACCAACGAATGTACCACTTTTGATACTTCCCTTACGAGAACCACCTGTACCTTTTTGACGGTGTAGTTTCTTAGTTGAGCCGCTTAACTCACTTTTATCTTTCGTTTTATGCGTACCTTGACGTTGGTTAGCAAGATATTGCTTAACATCTAAGTAAATAGCATGGTTATTTGGCTCGATACCAAAAGTATCAACAGAAAGTGTGATTTTTTTACCGGTTTCTGTACCGTTAATGTTCAATACTGCTAATTCCATGTTATTTTTCGATAAAAACGATTGAGCCAATAGAACCAGGAATGCTACCTTTAACAACTAGCAAGTTTTGGTCTTTCATAACTTTTAATATTTCTAGATTGGTTTTCTTAACACGATCACCACCCATTCTACCAGCCATACGCATACCTTTAAATACACGAGATGGATCTGATGAAGCACCTAATGAACCAGGCGCTCTTAAACGGTTATGCTGACCATGTGTAGCCATACCAACACCACTAAAGCCGTGGCGTTTAACAACACCCTGAAAACCTTTACCTTTAGAGGTGCCAACAACGTCAACATATTCTCCTTCAGCAAACAGTTCAACAGATAATGTTTGACCAAGTTCAAGTGTTTCTTCAAAGCCTTTAAATTCTACCAACTTACGTTTAGGTGTGGTATTAGCTTTTTTAAATATACCTATTTGCGCAGCGGGAGTGTTTTTTTCTTTACGTTCTCCATACGCTAGCTGAACAGCAGCGTAGCCATCTTTATCTGTGGTTTTAACTTGCGTTACCACACAAGGGCCCGCTTCGATAACCGTGCAAGCTATATTCTTGCCGTTCTTATCGTAAATGCTGGTCATTCCAACTTTTTTTCCTATCAGTCCTGACATAATTTTTATGATCAAACTTTAATTTCAACGTCTACTCCGCTTGGTAATTCTAATTTCATTAACGCATCAACAGTTTTTGCGGTTGAACTGTAGATGTCCAGAATTCTTTTGTAAGAACATAACTGGAATTGTTCTCTTGCTTTCTTGTTAACATGCGGAGAGCGAAGAACTGTGTAAATTTTCTTTTTTGTAGGTAGTGGAATTGGACCACTAACTATTGCTCCGGTAGATTTTACCGTTTTTACAATCTTCTCTGCCGACTTGTCAACCAGATTGTAGTCAAATGACTTAAGCTTTATTCTTATTCTTTGGTTAACCATATGATTTAGGCTTTTGCTTTACCGTTTACTTTTGCTAAAACTTCTTCTTGAACATTACGTGGAGCATCGGCATAGTGGTCAAACTCCATAGTTGAAGTTGCACGTCCTGATGATAAAGTACGTAATTGAGTTACGTAACCAAACATCTCAGCCAATGGTACTTTCGCTTTGATAACTTGAGAACCAGCACGACTATCCATGCCATCAAGTTGACCTCTGCGTTTATTTAAATCTCCAATAACATCACCCATATTCTCTTCAGGTGTTAAAATCTCTATTTTCATAATAGGTTCTAACAATACAGGGTTTGCTTTACGAGCTGCTTCTTTGAATCCAATCTTAGCAGCTAATTCAAATGATAATGCATCTGAATCGACAGCGTGGAATGAACCATCATATAAGCGAACTTTTAAACTTTCAATTGCATAACCAGCTAAAACACCATTTTGCATTGCAGCTTTAAAGCCTTTTTCAACAGATGGTATAAATTCTTTAGGAATTGAACCACCAACAATTTCATTTATAAATTCTAATCCTGGCTTATCAGAAGAACCTGGCATCAATTCAAATTGAATATCAGCAAACTTTCCTCTACCACCTGATTGTTTTTTGTATACCTCACGGTGCGTAGTTGCAGTTTTAATATTCTCTTTATAAGAAACTTGTGGTGCTCCTTGATTACACTCTACTTTGAATTCACGTTTTAAACGGTCAATAATAATTTCTAAGTGTAACTCACCCATTCCAGAGATAACTGTTTGACCAGTATCTTCATCTGTATGAACTCGGAAAGTAGGATCTTCTTCAGCCAATTTAGCTAAACTCATACCTAATCTATCCACGTCAGCTTGAGTTTTAGGCTCAATTGCTAATCCAATAACTGGTTCAGGGAAATTCATAGCCTCTAATACAATTGGATGTTTTTCATCACAAAGTGTATCTCCAGTTTTGATATCTTTAAAACCAACTGCTGCTCCGATATCACCTGCTTCTAGAGTTTCAATAGGATTTTGTTTATTAGCATGCATTTGGAATATACGTGATATACGTTCTTTATTACCACTACGAGTATTTAGTACGTAAGAACCAGCATCTAATTTACCTGAATATGCACGCATAAAAGCTAATCGACCAACAAAAGGATCAGTAGCAATTTTAAAGGCTAAGGCAGCAAAAGGCTCCTTAACAGAAGGTTGACGACTAATCTCTGCTCCAGTATCAGGGTGAGTACCTGTAATACTTTCTTTATCCATTGGGCTAGGTAACAATTCCATAACTAAATCTAGCATGGTTTGTACCCCTTTGTTTTTGAATGAAGAACCGCACAACATTGGTACAATTTTCATATCAACAACTGCCTTGCGCAATGCGTCTAATATTTCACGTTCAGTAATTGATTTTGGATCTTCGAAGAATTTCTCCATCAAAGAATCATCATATTCAGATACTGCTTCTAATAATTTTTCTCTCCACTCAAGTGCTTCCTCCATCATATCGGCAGGAATTTCTACTTCTTGGAAAGTCATGCCTTTATCATGCTCATTCCAAACCATCCCACGGAAGTTGATTAAATCAACCACACCTTTAAACCCATCTTCAGCACCAATTGGCAATTGTAAAGGAACTGCATGGCTACCTAACATTTCTCTAACTTGTTTTACAACATTTAAGAAATCGGCACCAGAACGGTCCATTTTATTAACAAAGCCTAAACGAGCTACATTGTAATTATTAGCTAAACGCCAATTTGTTTCTGATTGAGGCTCTACACCATCAACCGCAGAGAACAAAAATACTAATCCATCCAGAACACGTAAAGAACGATTTACCTCTACAGTAAAATCTACGTGACCAGGTGTATCAATAATATTTATATGGTAATTTTTATCACGGTATTTCCAAGGAACAGTAGTAGCAGCAGAGGTAATTGTTATACCACGCTCAGCCTCTTGAACCATCCAATCCATAGTAGAAGCACCATCGTGAACTTCGCCTATTTTATGGTTTACACCAGAATAATATAGTATGCGCTCAGTTGTGGTAGTTTTACCAGCATCAATATGAGCAGCAATTCCAATATTTCTTGTTAAAGTTAAGTCTCTTGACATTTTATGTGTACCCTATCTTTTACTAATTAGCTAACTTTAAAGTGAGAGAATGCTTTGTTAGCTTCAGCCATTCTATGTGTGTCTTCACGTTTTTTAACTGCTGCACCTTCACCTTTTGAAGCTGCAATAATTTCGCCAGCCAATTTATCAGCCATTGATTTTTCGTTACGTCTGCGAGAGTAGTCTATCATCCATTTCATACCAACTGCCACTTTTCTTTCAGCAGGTACTTCCATTGGAATTTGGAATGTAGCACCACCCACACGTCTTGCTTTTACTTCTACTGCAGGCATGATATTGTTTAACGCTTTTTTCCAAACGTCTATTCCACGTTCTTGAATTTTTGCTTCTACTTTATCTAATGCAGAGTAAAACACATGGTATGCTGTACTTTTTTTACCATCCCACATAAGGTTGTTTACAAACCTTGTTACCAAAATATCATTAAATTTTGGATCTGGTAATAAAATGCGTTTTTTAGGTTTTGATTTTCTCATTGTATGCTATCCCTAAATCTTAATTATTTCTTCTTAGCTTTTGGATCTACTGCAACTTGACCTGGTTTTGGTTTTTTAGTACCATATTTAGATCTGCGTTGGTTACGACCAGCAACACCAGCTGTATCTAATGCACCACGAACAATGTGGTAACGTACACCTGGTAAATCTTTAACACGACCACCGCGAACTAACACGATAGAGTGCTCTTGTAAATTGTGACCTTCACCCGGAATGTATGCATTCACTTCGTTTCCGTTGGTTAAACGAACACGAGCAACTTTACGCATTGCTGAGTTAGGTTTTTTAGGAGTTGTTGTGTACACACGGGTACAAACGCCTCTGCGTTGAGGGCATGAATCTAAGGCTGGCGACTTACTAGTTGTAGTAATTTCTGTGCGACCTTTTCTTACAAGCTGTTGTATAGTTGGCATATTTTGCTTTAAAAAACAGTTTTTCTTAAATTTTTAAGGGACGGCAAAAGTAGATGTATTTATATTGCTATGCAAGTGCCTGACAAAAAATATTTTAATTTTCTTAAAATATCGGTTGCTGAGCGGGTTACAAAGAAGAATTTAACCATCAGACTTTACTATCGAATTACATAAAGTAATCCTTAAAAGGGGTGCAAATATAATCAAGTTATATTTCTATCCAAACATTTGTTCAAAAAACATTACAATATTTAGAGATTAATTGAAGTTTAGTGGAAAAATCTATTAAATAAAGCGCTTACACAGTTGATAACTCTGGATATAACCCAAGCAGAACGCTAATTTGCAATAGTTTAAAACTACAAAAAAAGGAGGTCAATAATTAAATTGCCTCCTTATTTATAAAAAATTTATTACGCGAAAGATTAATTATGCATTAATATCGAACGTATTCATAAATGAAGTGGTGAAATTTCCTTTTTTAAAATCTTCATTTTGCATTAATTTAATGTGCAAAGGTATGGTGGTTTTAATACCAGGCCCCTCAATAATAAATTCACCAAGCGCTCTCTCCATTTTTATAATTGCCTCTTCACGAGTTTGAGCGCTTACAATTAGTTTTGCGATCATACTGTCGTAGTTTGATGGTATAGTATAACCAGCATAAATATGTGTATCAACGCGTGTACCGTGCCCACCAGGCTTATGTAAATTTTCTATTTTACCTGGTGTTGGCCTAAAGTTGTTATAAGGATCCTCTGCATTTATACGACACTCAATTGCATGTTTAGTTGGCAAGTAGTTTCTTCCGCTAATTGGCACCCCAGCAGCAATTAATATTTGCTCTTTTACCAGGTCGTAATTAATTACTTCTTCCGTAACCGGATGTTCTACCTGAATACGGGTATTCATTTCCATAAAATAGAAATTACGGTGCTTGTCTACTAAAAACTCAATTGTACCTAAGCCTTCGTAGTTTATAGATTTTGCACCTTTAATGGCTACATCACCCATCTTCTCGCGCAATTCTGGTGTTATAAAAGGTGAAGGAGCTTCTTCTAGTAGCTTTTGATGTCTGCGTTGGATAGAGCAATCTCTCTCGCTTAAATGGCAAACATTACCATATTGGTCGCCTGCTAATTGTATTTCGATATGACGAGGATCTTCCACGTATTTCTCCATGTAAATTCCATCGTTCCCAAATGCAGCCGCAGATTCCTGCCTTGCGCTATCCCAATGACCTATAAAATCTTCTTCTTTCCAAATAATACGCATTCCTCTACCTCCACCTCCAGCAGTGGCTTTTATGATAACTGGATAGCCAATTTCCTTTGCTAATTCAATACCTTCTTGAGCTGAGGCCAATAATCCATCACTACCAGGAATAACGGGAACTCCTGCCCTTTTCATAGTAT
This sequence comes from Bacteroidia bacterium, assembly GCA_018058165.1. Lineage (GTDB taxonomy): Bacteria > Bacteroidota > Bacteroidia > UKL13-3 > UKL13-3 > UBA6183. Next base: position 13,086 of record JAGPCI010000001.1, on the reverse strand, counting down.
CTTTAGCGTTTGCTTTATCACCCATCTGATTAATCATTTCTGGAGAAGCGCCAATAAATTTTATACCATGATCACGGCAAATACCCGAGAACTTTGCATTCTCTGATAAAAAACCATAGCCTGGGTGAATTGCATCTGCATTGGTTATTTCGGCAGCCGCAATGATATTCTGCATATTTAAATACGATAAAGCAGAAGGCGGTGGACCAATACAAACGGCTTCATCGGCAAACCTTACATGCAAGCTATCTTTATCCGCTGTAGAATATACCGCTACGGTTTTAATACCCATCTCGCGAGCCGTACGTATAACTCTCAGTGCTATTTCGCCACGATTGGCAATTAATATCTTTTTAAACATAAATGCTTTTGTATTTTGATTTGGTTAGTAAAAACAAAGTCGATAAGCTTCAAAACAGAACTCATCGACTTTATTATTAAATACATGCTAAATATTACATTGGTTCAACCAAAAACAATGGTTGATCGTACTCTACTGGAGAAGCATTTTCTACTAAAACTTTAACTATACGACCAGATACTTCTGCTTCAATTTCGTTAAAAAGTTTCATTGCTTCAATAATGCACAATACTTTTCCTGAAACAATTTCGTCACCAACACCAACAAAAGCTGGCTTATCTGGTGATGAAGATTTATAGAAAGTACCAATCATTGGAGACTTAATTGTTATCAAATTAGTAGCTAGTTCGCTAACAGGTGTAACCGGAGCACTATGTGTTGCAGCAACTGGTGCTTGCATTACAACTTGAGGTTGCATTACTGGTGCATTGCTTTGTACATACACCTTTTCTTCAACCTTCTTAATGGCAATTTTAAAATCACCACGCTCTACTTCAACTTCAGAAACACCTGCTTCTGAAACTAATTTTATCAGTTCTTTAATTTCTTTTAGTTCCATATTGGAGTTATTTGAATACTATCAAAAGTAATTATTTTTTAGAATTGTGCTAATTTAGTTAAATAAATTTAACTCTTTTTTGCATCGTATGCCCATTTAATAAAAATTGAGCCCCAAGTAAATCCGCCACCAAAGGCAGAAAGTACCAGATTATCCCCTTTTTTAAGTTTATTTTCCCACTCCCACATTAATAATGGTAAAGTTCCATTGGTGGTATTACCAAAGTGGTCAATATTAATCATTACCTTTTCTTTATCTAGCCCCATACGTTCGGCTGTTGCATCAATTATACGCAAGTTTGCCTGATGTGGTACCAAATATGTAATATCATCTGCTGTTAGATTATTTCGTTCCATTATTTGGGCAGAAACATCGGCCATACCAGTAACCGCAAATTTAAACACTGCCTTTCCATCTTGATAAACAAAATGTTCGCGCGCATCTATAGATTCGTGTGTTGGTGGTTTAAGAGAACCGCCAGCTTTTTGGTGTAAGTAATGACGACCTTGTCCATCGATTTTAAGTACACTATCAATAATACCATTTCCTTCTTCGTTAGGTTCAAGTAATACACATCCTAAACCATCCCCAAAAATTATACAGGTATTTCTGTCTGTATAGTCAATTATTGAAGACATTTTATCGCCACCAATAACTAATACATTTTTATGTTTACCACTTTCGATAAATGAAGCTCCTGTTTGTAAAGCAAACAAAAAACCAGAACACGCAGCAGCCAAATCAAAACCCCAAGCATTTTTGGCTCCTATTTTATCCGCCAAAATACAAGCTGTTGAAGGAAAAACCATATCGGGAGTAACTGTTGCAAATATTATCAACTCAATATCATTTGCGGTGATACCTCGTTTTTTTAGCAATGCATTTACTGCTTCAACTCCCATATCAGAAGTTGCTAGACCAGGAGTATTTAATAATCTTCTTTCTTTAATGCCCGTTCTACTTGTTATCCATTCATCCGAAGTGTCAACAAGTTTTTCCAATTCGGCATTTGTAAGTTTGTACTCGGGCACATAACCATGCACACAGGTAATAGCTGCAGTTATTTTACTCATCTTATAATGGTAATACTAGGTTTTTAAACTCTTCTCTTATTATACTACAAAGGTTAGAATCTGAAACTTGCTTGGCTGTAAAAATCATGTTTTTAAACGCCATGGCATTCGATATTCCATGTCCAATAATTACAGGAGCATTAATACCTAAAATTGGAGTTCCTCCGTAGTTTTCGTAGTTAAATCTATCAAAATACTCATCAGACCTACCACGTTTTTGTAAAACATAGTAAAAAGCTTCATAGGCTTTGAGTAAAACATTACCTACAAAACCTTCGCAAACTATTACATCACATTTATCAGTTAGTAAGTCACGGCCTTCCACATTACCAATAAAAGAAAATGGACCACCACCTTCTAATAAATGATGTGCTGCTGTAGTAACTAAGTTTCCTTTTTCTTTTTCTTCACCGATACTTAACAAACCAATTCTAGGCTCATCAACTTTAAGCACATGTTTCATCATTAATGAACCAAGTACGGCAAATTGGTAAAGTACATCTGGCTTACAATCTGAATTAACACCAACATCAAGCAACAAGCCTGTTGTTCCATCAGGCTTAGGAACAGTTGCGGTGATACAAGGTCGTATAACTCCTTCGATAGGTTTAACAGAGAACATTGCACCAACTAACATAGCGCCAGTATTACCTGCACTAACAAAAGAGTCGATTTGCTTAGTAGCAAGGTGGCTAAAACCAATTACAATGCTTGAGTTACGTTTTTGTGAAATCGCCTTAGTTGGGTGTTCACCCATTTCAATTACTTCGGTTGAGTGCACAAATTCAAAATCAGAAACATTGGCACCATTTTCTGTTACTAACTTTCTTGCTTTAGGTTCATCACCAAAAAGCACAATTTTAACATCATCTGGCAACTCTTTTTGGGCAAGGATTGCTCCTTTTATAGCCTCTAAGGGAGCATAATCGCCCCCCATGATATCAAAGCCAATTCTCATTAAAAATAAAGGGTTTGGGTGGAAATTAAACGTCTTTTCTCATGTCTGGAAACACAAGTTTACCTTTGTAAAAGCCATCAGCAGTTACACGGTGACGTAAATGTGTTTCGCCAGAAGTTGCATCAACTGAAAGTGTTGGATTAACTCCTTTGTAATGCGTTCTTCTTTTATCTCTTCGGGTGTTCGAGATTTTTCGCTTTGGATGTGCCATAATTGTATGTTATAGTTTTTTGTTAAAATATTCCTTTTAGTTTATCCCACATTGGGTTGCTGCCATCACCATAATCTTCGCTTTCAAAATTGTTAATTTTAGTTGCCAATTCTTGATTGCATTTTTTGTTGGTCATTTCGCAAACCTTACGTGTAGGTATGCTTAATACAAACGATTCATAAAGATATTGAGTTAAGTCATACTCAAGAATTTTCTTGGTTATATAAATAATCTCATCATCTCCATAATCTTCGTTTTCACTAATTTTCATCAACAGATGAAACTCATTTTTTAATGGTATGCTAATTTCGTTTAAGCAATTATCGCAGGTTGTACCTACAACTCCAGTAAGATTAAACTGCAAATCATACATGTTTTCGCTTTTGATAAGCGCTAACTTTACAACTGCGTTTGCATTACTAAATTCACCACCTTCAACGCTTGCAAAAAAAGCATTATCTAACACAAATTCAAAAAAATTTGAACCTATTGCAAGTTTGTTAAACTCAATAAAATAATCTTTTGCTTTTGCTCCCATTTAAATACAGCCTGCAAATATAGCTAAAGCAATTATTTAATAGCAACATTTATACTATTTTATCACAATATCATTTGATAAACAACAAAATACAAGCTAGTTAATTATAAAAAAAGCGATTTATTACTTATAATAATGTGTAAATATGTATTTTTTTATGTAATACTTACTTATTTTTGAAAAAACACAAACAAGCATGGATGAGTTAAGTAAAGCAAGTTTTAGTGAGTTGGCTAAAGCAGCAAGTTTACAACCAAAAGAAGCACTTTTAGAAGTTAAAAAATCCCCAAATGGCTTATATATTGGTGTACCTAAAGAAACTACTCTACAAGAGCATAGGGTTCCTTTAACTCCTTCGTCTGTAAACTTACTTGTTACTAATGGCAATAGGGTTTGTGTTGAGGCAGGTGCAGGAAAACATGCCCACTTTAGCGACCGCGATTTTAGTGAAGCAGGTGCGCAAATATGTTATAATCCAGAGGAGGTTTATAAATCGAATGTGATTATTAAAGTAGAACCACCTACTGAACAAGAAATAGCCTTACTTCAGCCCCAGCAATTACTTATATCGGCAATACAATTAAACAGCCGAAGTGATAAATACATTAGAAGTTTAATGAGCAAAAAAATTACAGCCATCGCTTTTGAGTATTTAAAATCTGAAGATGGTATTCACCCAATTGTTAGAAGTATGAGTGAAATTTCTGGCTTATCATCAATAGCCGTAGCATCTGAACTACTATGCAGCAACAGAGGGGGAAAGGGTGAAATGTTAGGTGGAGTTACTGGCATACCGCCAACCGAAATTGTAATTATAGGCGCTGGCACTGTTGGTGAATATGCAGCAAGAACAGCACTTGGAAAAGGGGCCACGGTGAAAGTATTTGACAACTCTCTGGAAAAACTACGGAGGTTACAAAATAACCTTGGAGTTAAAATTTTTACTTCTATTATTCATCCTAAAATACTACAAAAGGCATTAGAAAATGCTGATGTGGCGATTGGCTGTTTATGGAGTGCTGAAGGGAGAAGTCTAAATGTAGTTACTGAAGAAATGGTTACAAAAATGAAATCAATGTCGGTAATAGTTGATATATGTATTGACCAAGGAGGGTGCTTTGAAACAAGTGAAGTAACTAGCCATGATAAACCAACATTTATAAAGCATGACATTATACATTACTGTGTACCTAATATTAACTCACGTGTTAGTCGTACAGCAAGTTATGCATTAAGTAATATTTTAACCCCACTATTGTTAGATTTGGCAGAATCGGGCTCGGTAACGGATTATTTATGGGCTAATCAGGCGGCAAGAAGCGGCATTTATATCTACAAAGGCAATTTAACCAACAAACATATTGGCCAACGTTTAAATATTTATCCTAAAGATTTAGATTTGTTAATAGCTGCTCACGCTTAAATATTAGGGGTGATTTCATCAACTTGTTGTTTATGGTACAAATCAATTGCAACTATTATAGCAAAACTACCCCAAAGTAACGGGGCCATTTCGGTGGTTTCGCTATAATGATTTAAAAAACCATGGGTATAATAACTTACCAAACCAAGCGAAACACCAATTAAAATTACTTTTAAACGTGTTGATTTGGTTTGATAAAAAAGATTAAAGGCCGTATTTAATCCATAAAAAATTATCATAATTAAACTACCCATACCTATTATTCCGGTTTCGGATAATGGGTTTAAAAATTCGCTGTGAGAGTTACCTTGATTACCAAAATTTGTACTTATTAAAGTGCGGTACCGTGCCTCTTGATATGGCGCATAACAAAACACATAAGTACCAGGGCCAAAACCCATGATAGGCCTTTCTTTCCACATATTTATTGCCGACATCCAACGGTTAATCCGTTCAATGTTTGATGCATCTGTTTTTATGTTTGATGCCGATTGTAAGTGCTTATTAAAACCCTCTCCAGAATCTTGTTTATTTTTTGATAACGCATATAAAATTTGATCCTGAAAACTGATAAACAATATCAAACCACTTGCTAAAATTAATAATTGTGTGCGCAACTTTATTCGAAAAGATAACGGAAAAATCATTGCCAGGGCCACCACAATACTTAGCCATGCAGCACGGGTATATGAATAAAAAACACCAGTTAAAAAAAGGGCTAGTATGGTTGCCACAAATGCTATTTTAATTGGATTATTTTTTAGTTTATAACTGTAAAATAAATAGGCAAAAAACAATGGAATAAAAAAGGAAATAGCCGCAGAATAAATGCCATGTGCACGATAAAAAGGCATACTAATATAATAAGAAGACTCTTGCGTAAAACCTGATAACCGATGCATATACAATGAATAAATTACAACAACTGCAAGTGATATTGCGTATAACCACAAATACTTATATACATTACTAAGTTTACGAAATAACATTACACCTAAAAAATAATAGGTAACCACAAACCATACCCTTGAAAGCACAAATTTTATACTAACTAAAGGCATCTCGCTACTAAAAATGGTAACAATATACCAAGTAATATTTATTAAAATCCAAATAGAAATGGGGTGTTTAAATACCTTTAAATCATAAGAACCATCTACAATAAAACGGATTATAGAAAGCAGCATTACAATCATTACAATTGGCTCATCGGGCAGGCTAATGCCTAATCCCATACCAATATCATCAAACTCTATTGATAGTGGCACTATAAAAACCAATAACAATAAAACGGTATCGAGTTTAAATAAAACTAGGTAGGCAAAAATTAAAATTAGTGGTAATAAATGAAAGGTGTAATCATCGGCATAAATACCGTAGGCCGAGAGTAAAACAAATATTACGCCCAGTGTATAAAACCACTTTATTTTTAACTGTTCGGTCAAAGCTGCTATTGGTGTAAAGCGCTTTTAATATTTTGATAACGCTCTATAGCAACTATAACAATGCAACTTAAAACAAAAGCGGCAAAACCACTAAGTATAGCAAAAACTAAACGTAATGGATAGGCCTTATCGAAATTTGGCTTTGCTATATCAACCACAAAAATATTGCTCAGCTTGCTATCTAAATCGAGTTTTGCTTGGTTAAGTTTTTTTCGAAGTTCGGTAAGTTGCTCTGCTTCAAACCTAATTTGCTCATCAATAGAAACAAATTCGCCAACATGTTGCCCTAAATTTTTTCTTTCTTTATCGGTAAATGCATTGTTAGTTCCTTTGCCAATTAATTCGGCCAAACCACGAGATTGCTCTTCTATATTATATATTCCATTGTTGCCTAAAGTTCTTGTCATTTCGCTTAATGAATCGATAATGGCAATTTTTGATTTGTACTCTAATTCGATAATGGCATAAGCTTGTTGGGCAATAATATGCTGGCTTAGTTTTTTTAATGAATCGGTATTATACATTATAGCGTTGGCAATTGCTGCCGATTTCTCTGGATCGGTATCTAATACTACCACCTCAACCGAATTGTATGAAGTACGACTTATGTTTACATTTTTATCAAAACGCTTATCTAATTTCGAGTATTTTTTAGGGTCGTTAGCGTCAATGTCATAATGCTCCATCAGGTTAAAGTCTTTAGTAATTTTTTCGCGCAATAAACTAGATTTTGCCAATTGCATGTATTGCTCCACATTTTGCTCATCGCCATAAGCCAAGGCATCTTGTGCTCTTTCTTTAAGGCTATAAAACAATGCATATGAAATAGAATTTACAGTGCCAGGGTAAAAAATTGCTTTTGATTTATACTCTGGCTTAAGTAAAAAGGTTACCAAATAAGTAACTAAAGTTGCTGATATTGTGATGATAGCCAGGTGTTTTTTCCATTTTAAAAGAAACTTAATTAGCTCGATAAAATTAAACTGGTATGCTTGTGGCGAATTTTGCATGTTAACTATTTTGAACAAAAATATAAAAATTTAAGAGGGCGCAAATTACCGTTTATAAGCGATTTTGCAAGAGTTGTTTAAATTGTTGAATATTAAACAAACGTGTAACAAACAACAATATTACACTGGCCACGGCTGCTAATAAAGCTGCTAGTAAAAAATTAAATCCTTCTACATGTAATAACCCAACCATAAAAATAGTAACTAATAAAACAGATAGAAGCCTTAATAAGTAACCAATACTTAGCTTAATACCCAATTTTTTATTGGCAAAAAACATATTGGTTACTGCAATAAAACCATGTGTACAAACAGCCGCAATAGCTGCACCTTGTGCACCAAGCTTGGGTTGAAGTAAAATATTAATCACTATATTTATTAACAAAGCTATAGCAGCTAAAGTGTTTAGCAATTTTAAATTTCCGTTAGCCGTTAACAATGTACCAAAAATGTACATTGTACACATAGCTATAAAACTAATCATTACATATTTAAATACAGCAGCCGACTCAATTGGGCTTGTTTTGCTTAACAACAACATTATTTCGGTATTATAAAACCAAGCCAAAGCTGCAACACCAACCGATGGAATGATTAACAATAACATACTCATTTTTATCAAACTGCTTAAATCTTGTTTGGCTTTAATCATATTTGAAAAAAGCGGCAATAACATGGTAGCAACCAAAACAGCCATCATATTTGCAGCTTCTAATAAACGTGTAGCCACAGCATAAACGCCTGTTTGTTCAACCCCATCGGGCAATATTTTTTTCATGATAAGAATATCCGCTCGCATATAAACTGTCATTAATAAAGCTAACAGTGCATAAGGCCAAGATTGGCGAATCATGCTCCACATCAATAATTTATTAAAATTTAACTTTATACTTTGCAAAGGCTTTTTTAATACCCAAAATGAAATGGCAAAAGACGATAAATAACCAAGTGTTTGTGCTACAATAAAATATTCTATTTTAAAATTGCCAGTAAAAGTAAGCATCAATAAGCCAGCAAAAACTATCATCATTCCCCTATCTGTAACAGATAAAAATGCATCGGTTCTAAACATTTGCAATCCGCTAATATTTGCTCTAAAAAATAAAATAAAATATGCCAACACTTGGTTAAATGCGAGTATTAGTAGCAATACAAAAGGCTTTCCGGTGTACCCAAATACAAGGCCAAAACTTAGTGTAATTACAAAGTAAGCTGCCGAAAAAATTAATTTTAAAGGAAATAAAGTAGCAAACTTTTTATTGAGTAAATGTTTGTGTTTGGCAATAAAAGTACTGGTGTAATTATTTATACCGAAATCTAAAAACATGGTAAAAAGCAGCGAAATATTGAACATAATCATGTAGCTGCCGTAATCATGATTTCCTACTGTATTTTGAACGGTTCTATCAATACCCAGAATCCAAAATGGCTTAATCACCAAATTAATAGCAAGTAGCAAAAATAAATTTGTTAAAATTTTTTTTGACATGGCGTTGGGCCTGTAGATATAAATTGTTTATTTGTGTACAATAATAGTTATACCAATAACATTTAACCATAATAATTTTATGCGTATAGCAGTTAATGCTCGATTTTTACTTGAAAACAAACTTGAAGGTATTGGTAGGTTTACTGCCGAAACCTTACAACGGATAACACGTAATCATCCTGAGCACGAGTTTATATTTTTATTTGATAGGCCTTACAGCAAAGAATTTATTTTTGCTGATAATGTAATTCCAGTGGTTTTGTTTCCGCAGGCAAGGCATCCGTTTTTGTATTTTTGGTTTTTTAATTATGCCGTAACAAGCGCATTAAAAAAACACAAGGCCGATATCTTTTTAAGTACCGATGGATATTTAAGCTTACGTACCAATGTACCTCAAATAGCGGTAATACACGATTTGGCATTTATACATTTTAAACAAGGCATTAACAAATTAGAGTATTTATATTACAATTATTTTTTTCCTAAATACGCTAAAAAAGCAGCACGAATAATTGCTGTATCAAACTATACAAAGCAAGATATTGTTACCCAATTTAATATCAACCCAAATAAAATAGATGTGGTATACAATGCTCCTAGCAATGGTTTTGTGCCAGTTAGTGGTGAACAAAAAAAACAAATTCAGCATCAGTTTTCAAACGGCTGTGATTATTTTTGTTATGTAGGCGCTATGCATCCGCGTAAAAATATCGAAACATTATTACAAGCATTTGATCAATTTAAAACATCAACCCAAAACAATTACAAGCTAGTTATTGTAGGTAGGAAAGCTTGGCATAATAAAGGTATTGAAAGCACTTTTATAAACATGCAATACCAAAATGATGTAATTTTTATAGGCCGTGTAAGCGAACACGATTTATATAACATTACTGCAGCCGCTCATGCAATGGTATACATTCCGTTTTTTGAAGGATTTGGATTACCAATAATTGAGGCAATGGCTTGCGATGTGCCTGTAATAACATCAAACGTAACATCAATGCCAGAGGTGGCTGCGGATGCTGGTATACTTGTTTCGCCAAATAATGTAGTTGAAGTTTCGGAAGCAATGATTAAACTTGCTGAGAATGATAACTTTTATCATCAAAAAAAACTTGCTAGTGCCAAACGAAAACAAGACTTTAGTTGGGATGTTTCGGCACAAAAACTTTGGGATAATATAGCGCAAGTATTAAAAATAAAATAAACCAATAAAAAAAACAATATGAAATCTGACATTGAAATTTCGAGAGAAACTATCTTAAAACCAATTTACCAAATTGCCGATGATTTAGGAATTAATCCAGATAATATTATTCCCTATGGTAAAACAATTGCTAAGGTAGAGTTAAACGAATTAAACCAATCAAATATTGATAAAAATAACTTGATTTTAGTTACGGCAATATCGCCAACCAAAGCTGGTGTAGGCAAAACGGTAACTACCGTAAGCGCAAGTTTAGGCTTAAATAAAATAGGCAAACTATGTATAGCCGCATTACGTGAACCCTCATTAGGACCGGTATTTGGAATGAAAGGTGGAGCTGCCGGTGGTGGATACGCACAAGTGTTGCCAATGGAAAATATAAACCTACATTTTACGGGCGATTTTCATGCAATAACAAGTGCAAATAATACACTTGCGGCCTTGTTAGATAATTATCAATACAATAATTTAAATAGTGATAAAGCCTTAAAACAAATTACATGGAAACGTGTGCTTGATGTTAATGATAGAAGTTTACGCCATGTAAATACAGGCATGGGCGGCCGCACCAATGGAGTGCCGCAAGAAACTGGGTTTGATATTACACCTGCTAGTGAAATTATGGCTGCATTGTGTTTAAGCGAAAACTTTGATGATTTACAAGAACGTATTGAACGTATTATTTTAGGGTATAAAATTGATAATAGTCCTTTTACAGTTAGAGATTTAGGTGTAGGTGGTGCCATAACTATATTACTTAAAGATGCTATTAAACCAAACTTAGTGCAAACAACTGAAAACACGCCTGCATTTATTCATGGCGGGCCTTTTGCAAATATTGCACATGGATGTAACAGTGTAATTGCTACAAAAATGGCATTAAGCACAGCACAATATGTTGTAACCGAATCGGGTTTTGGAAGTGATTTAGGTGCTGAAAAGTTTTTGGATATTAAATGCCGTATGGCCAACTTACAACCAAAAGCAACTGTTCTTGTGGTAACTACGCAAGCCCTAAAAATGCATGGTGGTTTGGCAATTGATGACACCAAAAAACCTAACATGGATGGCTAAATTGCAGGTATACCTAACATGAAACGCCACGTAGAAAACTTACAAGGTTTTGGGCAAAGCATAGTGGTATCTTTAAATAAATTTCATTTTGATGCACAGGAAGAAATTGATTATGTACGCAATTGGAGCGAGTTGAATGGATGTGCTTTTGCTGTAAACGAGGCTTTTGTAAAAGGTGGCGAAGGTGCGATAGAATTAGCACAAAAAATTGTTGAAACAGTTGAAAACAATCCTTCAAAACCGATAATTTTCACGTACGACTTAACGGATAGTATAGAAACCAAAATTGAAAAAGTAGCAACCAAAATTTACCGTGCAGATAAGGTAGAATTTAGCAGCAAATGTAAAACTGTACTTGCCCGTATTAATAAAAACAACCTAAATAATTTGCCAGTTTGTATTGCTAAAACCCAATATAGCTTTACTGATAATGCTGATGTAATAGGCGCACCAACAGGACATACACTACATGTGCAAGATTTGGTAATAAATACCGGGGCAGGATTTATTATAGCCGTTTGCGGTGATATAATGCGCATGCCGGGTTTACCAAAAGTGCCAGCAGCAAATGGCATGAGTTTTAAAAATGGTGTGATTGATGGGTTAAGCTAAATAACTTACTGTTTTTATTGATAAATTTGATGTTAAATTTGGGAGTTAGTTTAGTATTTACTATATTAACTCCCATCAAACATTATTAAACTTAAAACGTTTTTATAACTCAACACGCTTAAAACAAAAACAATTATGTTAATACCTAAAAAAGTAGAAGCCGCATTAAATGCACACCTTGCATTAGAAATGTCTGCCATTTACCATTATTTATCTGTTGCGTCTTGGTGCGATAGTAATGGATACGAAGGTTCATCAGCTTTTTATCACAACCAAAGTGCTGAAGAAAATTTACACTTTATGAAATTTTTTAATTACATAAACCAAGTTGGTGGACATGCACATGTGCCTGAATTAAAAAAACCTGCTACCGCATTTAAAAGCATTTTAGAAACATGCCAAAAATCGTTAGAAGCCGAAAATAAAGTTACCCAATCTATTTATAAATTAATAGAAACTGCACGTAAAGAAAACGACTATGCAACAGAAGCTTTTTTAAAGTTTTTTGTTGATGAACAGTTGGAAGAAGAAATGTTATTTACCCGTTTAATTGATAGAATAAATTTAATTGGTGGCGGGCCACAATCTTTATACTATATAGATAAAGAGCTTGAAAAACTTGCTACCGCAGCACCTACCAGCCCAACTTTATAAATTAATTAAATCATGCTGTTTGTTTTAAGCAAACACAACCAATGCCAGTGCTAAATGTACTGGCATTATATTTATGGCCTTAAAACAATATTACAACAAAACATATATAGAAGCCGGATGTGACGAGGCAGGTCGCGGATGTTTGGCCGGGCCAGTATTTGCTGCTGCGGTAGTTTTAAATCATCGTAAGCCAATTAAGGGTTTAAACGATTCCAAAAAACTAAACGAAAAACAACGTAACGAGTTACGTTTAGAGATTGAAGATAGGGCTTTATGTTTTGCAGTTGCACAACTTAGCAATGTAGAAATAGATAAGTACAACATACTTAAATCTTCGTTTATGGCCATGCACAGGGCTATTGCACAACTGCATACACAACCTACTTTATTATTGATAGATGGAAATAGGTTTTTACCTTACGAAAACATTTTGCACGAGTGTATTATAAAAGGTGATGGCATTTACCAA
>JAGPCI010000280.1 GCA_018058165.1 Bacteroidia bacterium | reverse complement strand
ATACTACCGCTTACAACAATTAGATGAAAACGGTAAATCTGAATACAGCTCAGTAGTATCAGTAGTTAATACAGAAGCATTAACATCAGAAATCGCTGCTTATCCAAATCCGTTTAACGATAAACTAACTGTAACCATTAGCGATGCAAAGGCTGGTGTTGCAACAATAGAAGTAATGGATTTAAGTGGAAGATTGATGTATGCAGTTGATCAAACAATTGATAACGGCAATCAAACTATAACAATTAACGAATTATCAAACCTAAGCCAAGGCGTTTACTTTGTACGCATAAGTACATCAGGTAACACCAAAGTGGTTAAGATGATTAAACAATAATTCTAAATAATATTTTTTATAGAAAGCCCTCCGAATTTCGGAGGGTTTTTTTTGTGCCTAATTGCAACTATCGCTTAATTTCTAAAAAACATAGTATTAAGAGTATCGGAATTAAATTTACCTTAATACTATATAAATGTTTGTTTTATTAAAGTTATTCCTTAATATTTGTTTAGTATTCCAATATGCCGAAATAAATGTATCAAATAAAGTCAAGCAAACAACTCGAAAATTCATCGTCTAAAAAAAACGATGGCTTGTGCTTTTTACAAAACCATGGTAAGCCGGGATGGCATAGTATGGTTTGGAATAACTAATACCTTATTTTATCTTATTCAACTAATTCAAACATTTAATAGCAATGTTTGTTACTTTCAATGTGCTTTTTATTAGGGTAATAATTGAGCATTATCAACCAAAAAACAAAAACCAATTTTAATATATGAATTCTTTTTACAATCTAAAACCAGAACGAAGAGGTGTTAAACAATTTGTGTTGACCACTTTCTTATTGTTGTTTGGTGCGTTGTTTTTTAAAGCAACAGCCCAAGTTAGCGTTACAGCAACTTCAGCAACAACAGGACCCACTACTTACACCACAGTTAATGCAGCATTTGCAGCCATTAATGCTGGTACTCACCAAGGTGCAATTACCATTATGGTAACAGCAAACACAACTGAAACAGCACCCGCAACGCAACTATTAAGTTCGGGCACAGGATCTTCGGTTTACACCAGTATTCTAATTCAACCACAAGGTAATGTTACCATAAACTCTGCTGCTGTACCTACTGCAAGTCGTGGTATACTTGAGTTTATTGGAGCAGACAATGTTACCATTGATGGAGATGATCCTTTAACTACTGGCGAACGCAACTTAACAATACAAGTTGCAGTTACTACAAACGCAAGCACAGCATGTGTAAGGTTTAGCTCTGCAAGTGCAACTGCTAATGGCTGTTTAAATGTAATCGTAAAAAACTGTAATATAGTTGGGGGTAGAAGCAGTGCTATTGTAACCACAGCAAGTTATGGAATTTACAGTGGGTCGAATACAGTTCCTGGAACTGTTACTACAGTAACTGGCGCAGCCGACAACGACAATATGTTAATAGAAAACAATAATATTACAAGATGTTATTATGGCATCTATACTTATGGATTATCAGCATATCCCCAAGATAATTTAGTAATAAGAAACAACGTTATTGGAACAAATGTAATGGCTGATAATGTTGGTTTAAGGGGTATTTTAACTGCCTTTACTCAAGCTACACCTACAGCTAACTCAGTGATAATTGAAGGGAATGATATTAGAGTAGGAGATACGCTAAGTGGGTACTCAGCATCTGTTGCAGGAATTGACATCGCTACTACAAATGCAGGTGCAGTTATCAGAAATAATAATATTCACGATGTTGCGCAACCTACATCTTCAGGCTATGGTGCTTATGGCATCACATTAAGTAACGCGAGTGCTAATGCTGGTATACTTATATACAATAATTTTATAAGAGACATTACCGCTTTCCATTATTCATCAACTTCAACTTCTTTTACAAATTATGGTATTTTCTCTAGTTCTGCAGTAACAAATTTAAGAATCTTGCATAACACCATAGTTTTAAATAAACTTAATACTGGTTCTGGTAATTTAAATTTTTCGGCCTGTATATATTTATCTAGTACTACAGCTACAATAACCGAACTAAGAAATAATATTTTAGTTAACAACCAATCAGATAATACTGGACAAGCTTGTTCAAATATATTTTTGGGATCGGCTACAACATTTTCATCGGCAACTGCAATAAATAGAAATAACTATTGGGTTTCTGGTGTTTCTGGTTATGCTGGTAGAATTGGTACTGTTAATTATACAACATTAAATTCTTTCAAAGCTGTTACTTTTAAAGATTCAAATTCATTAAACTTCGCTCCAAACTTTGTATCATCAACTGATTTACATTTTCAATCAGGTGGTTCAAGTCCATTTGAATCTGTTGGGGATACCACTTGGTTAACAACTGATTATGATGGAAATGTTCGTCCTGGACCGCTTGGTTCGGTAAACGGTGGTGGTTTTGCTCCAGATTTAGGAGCAGACGAAGCCGATATGGGATTGCCTAGCATTGCAAGTGTTGGTACAGGTGCTACTTCTAATATTACCACTGTATTCGCAAGTCTTGGTGGTAACATTATAAATAACGGGGGTAGCAATGTTATTGCAAGTGGTATTGTTCTTTCAACCTCGCCAGCTCCGGTTCGTGGCGCTTTTGGTGTTATAGATTCGGCTACTAATCCAGTAATTACTTCAGGCGTTTTTACAGTTAACATAGGAAATTTAACATTAGGCACTACTTACTATTACCGTGCTTATGCAGTAAACTCAATCGGTACGGCTTATGGGCCAGATAGTACATTTACAACAAATGCTGCCAATGTAATTCCAACTGTTTTAAAAGCAGCAGCAACAAATTTGCAAGCATACACAGCAACAGTTGGTGGCAACATTACCAGTAATGGTGGCGATCCAGTGTTGGCTAGTGGCATAGTTTATTCAACTACACCAATGCCTGTTTTATCTGGTTTGGGTGTAGTAGATTCAACAACAAATCCACTTGTGGCTTTAGGTACGTATTCAAAGCCAATTGGAGGTTTAACGCACTCCACAAAATATTATTATCGTGCTTATGCTACCAACTCAATAGGTACAGCATATAGTCTACAAGATAGCTTTACAACTTCTCCAGTTGTGAGTAATTTGCCATACATGCAAAATTTTGATTCTATAGGAAATACAGGATGGGGTTCTGAAATTGTAACCGGCACACTGAACAATTGGGTGGTAGGCGCTCCTACAAAAACTATAATCAGTGGCTCATATTCTGCTCCAAATGCATGGATTACAGGATTAGCAATCGCATATGAAAATAACCATGATGCAGTATTGGTTTCACCACAATTTGATTTTACAGGACAAACTTCTAACACAATATTACGTTTCAAACATAAATTTGCAACAGAAGCATGTTGTGATGGCGGTTATCTAGAAATCTCAATAGGTGGTGGTGCATGGACTAAAATAGAAAACGTAGTTGGAACTGGTGCTAATTTTAATACTATAAATGGCACTGCATGGTACAATGG
>JAGPCI010000054.1 GCA_018058165.1 Bacteroidia bacterium | reverse complement strand
TGGTCAGCTTGTTTAATGTTACCTTTATTTTTAGCAACAACACCTAAGTTAGCCAATACTACACCAGTTTCTGGTGCTAATTCGTTTGCACGATTTAAGTTTGTTTCAGCAGTTGCCATATCACCGATTGACAAAGCTAAAGCACCTGCATTGTTAAATCCTCTCCAATCGTTAGGGAATAAAGTTTGGTACTTAGTGTAAATTTCCATTTTCTTAGCATCATCAGTTGTGATGGTTGCTAAATGTAAAATTTCAACATCGTTTAAAACATCAATATTGGTATAAGCCAATAATTCTTCGTTAGTTTTTAATGGCGTTTGTCCTTTAACAACTAATTCAGATCTACGTAACTTAGGTAACATTTGTGTTTTAATTGTTTCCCAAGATTTTTTGTTGTTATCTCTAATTTGAGCTTCTTTGTCTAAATCAGATAGTGAAGCATTATTAATGATATTAACCAAAGCTGCTTTATTACTTAAAGTAGATGCTTCGATAAGTTTAGCTAAACCAGCCCAATCTTCGGCTAAGGTAGCACCCATCGTTAAATTTTCGTCATTTACTTCTGTAAAGCCAAGTTTCTTTAACTCTTTCTTTAAATAGCTGAATGTAGAATTAGCACGCCCTTGAGATAAACCAGCGTTTCTTTGTAGCTCACCCTCTGGCGAAGCAAAACCATTAATGGCGATACCTTTAACAGTCCAGTCTTTGTTAGACTTCAACGATTGCTTTAATAAATCTAATTGCTTTTTGTTGCTGATGTTTTTACCCAACTTAAAGTTTGGGTTAAATCTATCAATATCTAAAGGGAAATAAATATCTACCGATTTAGTGCTAAATGAAGCTGCGTAAGGCGTTCCGTCCATTATAGGAGCCTCGCTAGATTTAACTAATAAAGGTGTAGTAATTGTACCTTCTGCTAAAACTTTATCAGCAAAAGTTGTACCTTTTACTGCTTCAATTGCTTGATAATTGCCGTTTACTTTAACTGCAAAACTTGGATATAAGGTTGCACGTTTTAAATCCGAATTGTAAGGGATTTTTTCTGTGTAAGTAATTTTACCACCAGTTTTCGAGTCAATTTTAAAATCAACTGATTCAGTTACTTTTTCTCCACCAAGGGTAACTGCTTTTAATTGCACATCGCCTTTAGCAGTTTTTAAATATGGTTGAAACTGAACATTAGCCTTTGGATTAAATGACTTAGCCGGAATATTAGCACTCATTGTAATAGTAATAGAGTCGCCCTTAACCTCCAGCGGATTTGGTGTTACGGTGTAATTGTTGTTACCCATGTTTGTTTTCACGCTACATCCTGTAGTTATTGCTACACCAGCGATCAAAAAAGAGTAAGATACCTGCTTAAGTAGTCTCATGTTTTTTTTATATTTTTGCAGTGCAAATATACGATAAAATTCATTTATTATTACAGCACTTATTATTAACACACTAAATTTTAATCCATTTTGTACATCATTAAAATAAAAGGAAAAGCAAAAATACCTGATTATGTTCAACTTAGGGATGATAACTTTACCCTTATCGCTTATTTTAGAACCGATAGGCCAGAGCGAGCACTCGAAAAATGTGGACTAGCAGATAAAACTGAGTATATTTTTAAACTTTTAGAGGAAATCCCTTTTGGGAAAATGCAAGAAATTAATTGGTAAAAATTATGGAAACAGTAATTGATTTAACAGATGTTCAAATTTTTCAAGGACATAATTTAATACTTAGCGATGTTGATGTAAAAATTGGACAAAGTGAATTTGTTTACCTAATTGGCCAAACAGGCAGTGGTAAAAGTAGTTTATTAAAAACACTTTATGGCGAACTAAAGCTTGAAAAAGGAACTGGCAGCATAGCGGGATTCGACCTTACAAAGTTAAAACCAAAGGATATTCCTTTTTTGCGAAGGAAACTAGGTATTGTGTTTCAGGATTTTCAACTGCTAACAGATAGAACAGTATTTCAGAATTTATCGTTTGTGCTTAAAGCAACAGGATGGAAAGATGATGCTAAAATTAAAGCGAGAATTACACAAGTTTTGGAGTTAGTAGGGCTACAAACTAAAGATTATAAAATGCCCCACGAACTTAGTGGTGGCGAACAACAACGCGTTGTTATTGCCCGTGCTTTGCTTAACGAGCCTGAAATTATTTTGGCTGACGAACCTACTGGTAATCTCGATCCAAAAGTGAGCGATGATATAATGAACCTATTACATAACATTGCTAAACAAGGCACTGCTATATTAATGGCAACCCACGATTACAGAATTATTCAAAAATTCCCTGGTCGTATTTTAAAATGTGCGCAAGGCGAAGTTGCTGAAGCTTCTTCATTAAGTGCTATTGTTAATTAAACTTTGCATATGAATAATCAGTACCGAACCTATAACCCCGAAGATTTAAAAGTGATGGACTTGCAAGCAATTTTGCAAGGAGCAATTGCTCCACGCCCTATTTGTTTTGCGAGCACAGTAGACCTGGAAGGTAATGTTAACTTAAGTCCGTTTAGTTTTTTCAACATGTTTAGTACTAAACCACCCATCTTAATTTTTTCGCCAGCCCGAAGAGGTAGAGATAACACCACTAAGCATACTTTAGAAAATGTACTAAGTGTACCCGAAGTGTGCATTAATGTGGTGAATTACGCAATGGTTCAGCAAACCAGCTTAAGCAGCACAGAGTATCCTAAAAACACAAATGAATTTGTAAAAGCTGGCTTTACCCCTGAGCCTTCGTTAACAATTACCCCGCCTAGAGTAAAAGAATCTCCTGTTCAGTTAGAGTGTGCCGTTAATCAAGTAATTCCTTTAGGTACCGAAGGCGGTGCGGGCAACTTGGTAATTTGTGAAGTAAAATTAATACATGTTAATGTTGATGTTTTAAATGCCGTTGGAAAAATAGATCAACAAAAAATAGATTTAGTAGCCCGTTTGGGTGGTGATTGGTATACACGAGCGCATGGTTCGGCTTTGTTTGAAGTTCCAAAACCCTTAACTACCTTAGGTATGGGTATAGACGCCTTACCTGCAGAAGTTAGATTCAGCCCAATATTAACTGGCAATGATTTAGGAATGCTAGGAAACACAGAACAACTGCCGGATGCCAGCGATATTGAAGTATTTGCTCGCATGAATAAAGAACTACAATCAATAATAAAATCACTTAGCGGCCAAGATTTATTACACGCTAAACACCAACTTGCTCAACAGTTTTTATTGCGCAAAGAAGTGGAAAGTGCTTGGAAAATTTTATTAAGCTAATGCGGTTTAAATTACTTTTTTTACTAGTAATTTTATTTGGTAGTTTTAACTTGTATGCACAAACAGATACCATCTTTTATAATGATGGCGACTACAGTATTAGCACACAAAAAGACTCCTGTAATGCAACTGTTCCTTTTGGTGATAAAAACTTAAGCAAATTTGTGGCACTTGGCAGCCCAAGAGCTTTGTGCGATAGGGTATATTTTAAAAAAGGAAAAAAATACGACCAAAAAAAATCCTATAAATTTGGGTATGTTTACCTACAATTTGATACCAACACCATTTTAAGGCAACACATTTTAACTGTTGATATATTACAAACATACATGGCTATTAACATTACGGATAGCAGTAAAGTGTTTTGGAGCAATTTTAAATCGCCATTTTATACCCAGTTTTGGCTTTTTGAAAACAGCCGTTTTAAAGAAGTAAATATTACTGTGAACAGCAACAACGACAGTTTAAGTTCTAAAATATTTACAATTATTAATAAAAACAGTAATACTAAACTAGCTAACCAGTGGCTTAACGCAAATGGTGGCGTTACATTAACTTACACCATTACTTTTTTACCCAGCGGACTTATTAATAATTATGGCTACTTATTAACAATTGGCAATAAACCGCCAGTGCGTATTGGCAAGTGGGCTGATTATAATTTGTTTTGCGATTGTTATTACGAAAAGGAATATTATATAAAATAAAAAATCCCGTCATTAACGGGATTTTCAAATACTGTTTAAATGAGTTAGAATTTATTCTTCCACATCATACTTTCTACGGGCTTAACACTTCGCTTATTGTATTTGGCGTTTTTCTTGGTGTTGTACAAGGTTTCAATTTCGCCTTCAACCACAAAATAAATTAGCTGACCTATAGGCATACCTGCGTAAATACGCACTGGCTGTGCACACGAAATTTCTAAAGTCCAAGTATTGCAAAAACCCACATCTCCCTTACCAGCGGTTGCATGTATATCTATCCCTAAACGGCCTGTACTGCTTTTACCTTCTAAAAACGGAACATGAGCGTGTGTTTCTGTGTACTCGGCAGTTACTCCCAAATAAAGTGTATTAGGTTGTAACACAAATCCTTCTTGAGGAATCTCAAACGTATCAATTTTATTATGTTCGCGTGCATCTAAAACACGGTCTTTATAGGTTGCTAAGTAGCGCCCTAAATGCACATCATAAGAGTTTGTACCTAAACATTCAGGTTTAAATGGCTCTATTAATATGTGTCCTTTTTCAATCTCTTCAAGAATTCTTTTATCTGATAAAATCATGTAATAAATTTTTTAAGCGTGTGCAAAATAATCTGGTTAACTAATTAACTGTATACAATTTTTAAACATTGGCTTTTTTATGCTTAAACTTTAAATTTCGGTATGCTTTAAACCAGCTAGTTTGCTGGAATGTACGGATAAATTTTACCTTAGCCCAAATTATTGGATACAAAAATAAATTAGCTAAATAAATAGGCAAAGGCAATAACTGAGCGGTGTAGCCTAAATGTTCGCGGTAACCCTTCATTCTTTTGTGGTATGATGCGCCTTGAATATCATAATACGCTACCACATCATCAATAAACTTGGTTTTGTTTTGATATGATTTAAAATAAGTCATTTGCCACTTATTATCTGCCATAATCTTTAAGTTAGCATCTAAATAAGGCATGTATTCAAATACACTTTTTCGGGTAAATGTGGTTTGATGGCAAATAGGATATTTATAATAAAAATCACGGAATGTTACTTTATGCCCACCAATATAGTTAACCCCAGTTGGCTCGTTAACCGTTTGCATTTTTGCGTATATAAAATCAAACCCAGTAAAATCATTATTTGCAAATAACTTTTCTAAAACTGAATCATTATAAAAAGAATCTCCCGCATTTAAAAAGTATATCCACTCCCCTTTTGCAGCCTTAATACCCTTGTTCATAGCATCATAAATTCCTTTATCGGGTTCGCTAATTAAAGTTCCAATAAATTGCTTAAATTTAAGTACTTCCTCAATCGTTTTATCTTTACTGCCACCATCAATAATAACCAACTCTATATTTTTATAAGTTTGATTTATCGCACTGCTTAGTGTCTCAGCAATTAAATTTTCTGCATTGTAACAAACGGTAATTAAACTTATTAATGGATTACTCATTTAATAACTACAGTTACAACCCTTTTTGCGGGATTTTGATGTTTTGCAAGATTGAGTACTCACTACCGTAAAAGCAAGCACACATAATAACATGTATGTAATAATTTTTTTAAGCACGGGCAAAATTAGTAATAATGTGTAACATTGCAGCAACTTTAAAATTTATGAAAGAAATAATTGATTTTGTATTACACATTAACCAACACTTGCAAGATTTTGTGCAGGCTTATGGTACTTTAGTTTATGGCTTATTATTTTTAATAGTATTTGCCGAAACAGGTTTAGTAGTTACGCCCTTTTTACCTGGCGACTCCCTATTATTTGCTGCTGGCGCATTAGCTGCAAACGAAGTCAATAATTTAAATGTATTTTTAATTATTATAATGCTAATAGCTGCCGCACTTGCGGGCGATAATACTAATTATTTTATAGGAAGATATTTAGCCAAAAAAGGTGAAGGCGCAAAGTTATTTGGCATTTTTACCATAAGAAAAGATTACTTAGACAAAACACATTCGTTCTACGAAAAACATGGTGCTAGAACTATAATTATAGCCCGATTTGTACCCATTGTGCGCACTTTTGCTCCTTTTGTGGCTGGTGTAGGCAACATGAATTACAGTAAATATATTACTTATTGTATTGCAGGTGCCATTGTTTGGGTTGTAATGTTAACTATGTCGGGTTATATGTTTGGCAATATCGAGTGGGTAAAGAAAAACTTTGAACTGGTAGTGTTTGGTATTATTGGCATTTCTTTACTTCCTATAGTATTTGAATTTATTAAACATAAACTTAAAAAGAATTAACCTTATTGATTGATTTACTTAACACCTCGAAACTAAACATTCGGGGTGTTTTTGTTAAATTTAAATAATTTAATACACTGCACCATATATTTACTTTACATTCGTAAATAAGGATTTAAACAAACCTTTTCAATTATTAATTTATGAAAAAATACATACTGTTAACCGCAACTTTTGGATTAACACTTTTTGCCCAAGCCCAAATTACAATTACACAAAATGATTTTGCCCAAGTTGGCGACACTATTTATTATGGGTATGATACAGTTGGTGTTACTAGCAATATTGGATCTGCATCTGGCCCCAATAAAACTTGGGATATTAGCACTGCCAGGAAAAATGAAGTAAAAGCATCTATTTTTCTTAGTCCTTCAAATTCTACCATTCCTGTGCCAGATAATATTACACATGTACTGATTGATGGTGATGCGCAAAGCACACGTTTTTTAAATATTTCATCAACCCAATTAGAAACAATAATACCAAACCCCGCAGTAACTTTTTTAGGAGGTGAGTCGTTTATAAGGTTAAAGTCTGTAAAATTCCCCTCTACTTATTTAACAGTAGTTGGAGATACTTTTTTATCTGAACAAGTTGTACCTGGTGCATTGCTTGGTCTTTCTGCCTTAGCAGACTCGGTAAAAATTACTTTTACAATAAAGGTTAATAGCATTGGTGATGCTTGGGGTGATTTAAAAACACCAACTGGCACATATCCCTCTTTAAGATTTAAAATTTCGCAAAATGTAGATTTTAAATTTGAAGGAAAAAGAATGATTGGCCCAATTTGGACACCTTGGATAGCAATTCCTGCAGCATCTCTTCCAATTGCCTTGCCATCAAACGAAACAACAATAAGTTATGTTTGGGTACATCAAAATGGAAAATACTTTTTGGCAGAAGAAACTATGGTGGCTGGCAATCCAACTCAACGTGAAAAACTTCGTTATCAAACCCCAAAACCGGTTGTAAATACAGGATTAGCTAATCAAGAATTAAATAATATCCAAGCTAATATTTATCCAAATCCCGCAAATAATGAATTGTTTATTGATGCCAATTTAAATTCAAATCAATCATACCAAATTACAATTACCGATATTACCGGTAAATTAGTTCAATCTAATAACATAATTAGTGATGGTAATGCCATCAAGTTAAACACAACTAATTTAACTAATGGCTTATATTTTGTAAACTTAATTGGCAGTAACATTAAGGTTACTGTAAAATTTGCCATTAGCAGATAAAATTACATCAACCCAAAATATTAAAGCTGTTTACCAAATTGGTAGGCAGCTTTTTTTATAAGATTGATTCAAACACAACATGTTTAACCCATTTACCAGTTAACTTAGGCTTTGTGATAAATAATCCGAACATCGATGCACCGCTTCCACTCATTGATGCATAAACTGCACCATGGTTGTATAACCAATCTTTAACGTGAGATAATTCTGGTAGACTTTCAAAAACAGATGGTTCAAAATCATTTATGATATTTTTCTTCCAAGTACTAATTGGCTTTTTTATAAGTTTTTTTAAAGAGGAAGATTCATTAAACACTTCTCGTCTTTCGGCATACTTATAAGCTAAAGCAGTGTTGCTATGTGCGCCAGTATTAACAAGCACCATGTACAAACCACTTAAATTCAAATCAAACAACTCCAATTCGTGCCCTTTGCCAAATAAATATGCTGGTTTATTTTCGATAAAAAATGGACAATCGCTTCCTAACTCTGAAGCATAGCTTTGAAGCTGAATACTTGACAATTTTAAATCAAAAATTGTATTCAATGTTTTTAGCATATAAGCAGCGTCACTACTGCCCCCGCCAAGCCCAGCCCCCATTGGCAACATTTTATTTAAATGTACCAAAACTGGCGGTAAATCATATCCCTTATCCAAAATATTGTATGCCTTAACTACCAGATTATTGTCAATATTGCCGCTTATCGTTAAACCATGCTGAATAAATGTACATTTTATACTTTTGGCATAACGCTTGTTTTCAACACACTCAAGTATATCACAAAAACCAATTGGATAAAAAATTGTCTCTATATTATGATAACCATCTTCGCGTTTATTAACTATATGCAATCCAAGATTGATTTTAGCATTAGGATAACTAATCATTTAATTATAACTTTACCTTTATACAGTTACAAATAAAAGCATAAATAATGCATGAATTTAAAATAAAAATCGCCCTTTCGGTAATCGCTTTCGTTTTGTTTATTGATATTTACTCGTGGCATGGTGTAAAAACAATACTACATAAACGGGGTAAAAAAATAACTACCTGGAGTAAATGGATTTGGTGGAGTGTGCCAGTTGTACTAATTATTTTATTTGGTGCAAGTTTTATGTTTACTGGTTTAGAAACTAATAGTAAGTACAAGGTATATGTTTCTGCAAGTGTTTTTATTATTTACTTCAGTAAGTTTATCTTATTGCTGTTTGTATTTGCAGATGATTTAAGAAGAGCTTTTGTTTGGATAAAAGGTACGAGAAGTTTTAAAACCCCAAAAGCAGAATTAGTTCCTGTAGAAAACGCAGAATTAGTAGCACCTAAAGCTACAAAAATATCACGTAGCCAATTTATTGCGCAAGCAGGAACACTTACTGCCGCAGCACCATTAATTTTATTAACCAAAGGCGTATTTAAAGGCGCGTACGATTATAAAATACATAGGGTACCATTATATTTAAAAAACTTGCCGAGTGCTTTTGAAGGTGTAAAAATTGCTCAGTTAAGTGATATACATACTGGAAGTTTATTAGATCAAGAAGCCGTAAAAAGAGGAATAGACATGCTTATGCATGAAAAACCTGATATGATATTTTTTACTGGAGATTTAGTAAATAACGAAACGAGTGAAGCATATAATTATGCAAACATGTTTAGCGAACTAAAAGCTCCAATGGGTGTATTTAGTATATATGGTAACCACGATTATGGAGATTACATGCGTTGGGAAAACAAAGCTGCAAAGCAAAAAAACCTTGACGACTTAGCTAAATTACACTTTGATATGGGCTGGAATTTAATGCGAAACGAACATGTTACCATCGAAAAAGGAGGGCAACGTATAGGTTTAATAGGTGTTGAAAACTGGGGAAATAAAGGACGTTTTCAGAAGTTTGGAGATGTAGATAAAGCTATAAAAAACATGCCTGATGTACCTGTAAAGTTATTATTATCGCACGACCCAAGCCACTTTGATGACATAATTAGTATTAAACACCCTGATATTGATGTTACATTTAGTGGTCATACACATGGTATGCAATTTGGGTTTGAATTTGGCAAGATAAAATGGAGCCCATCACAATACATTTACCCACATTGGGCCGGAATGTATGAAGTAAATGGCTCACGATTATATGTAAATCGTGGTTTTGGATTTTTAGGTTATCCAGGCAGGGTTGGTATAATGCCAGAGATTACCCTTTTTGAATTGAAAAAATTTGGAAGTATATAACAAAAATGAAATGATTAACGAGTTAATCCTCGTTAATCATTGTCCATAATTTATCTTTAAGTTGTACTATATTATAATTGGTAGCCGAACTAATAAAAATATGAGGTACACGCGGCAACTCTTTTTTCATCGCTGCCATCAATTCATCATCTAATAAATCAGATTTTGTGATTGCCAAAAGTCGTTTTTTGGTAAGCAACTCTTTGTTAAACTTCTTTAACTCATTTACCAATACTTTATATTCAGCCTTTATATCTTTGCTATCAGCCGGAACCATAAAGAGCAATGTTGCATTACGTTCAATGTGGCGTAAAAACCTTAAGCCTAAACCTTTTCCTTCATGGGCTCCTTCAATAATTCCTGGAATATCGGCCACAACAAAACTCTTATAATCTCTATATTCAACAATACCTAAATTAGGTACAATTGTAGTAAAAGGATAATCTGCAATTTCGGGTTTGGCAGCAGTAATTACACTTAATAAAGTAGATTTACCAGCATTAGGAAAACCAACTAAACCAATATCTGCAAGTACTTTTAATTCTAGTATTTTCCACTCTTCTTTACCAGGCTGGCCAGGTATTGCATAACGTGGGGTTTGATTGGTAGGTGTTTTAAAATTTGCATTGCCATAACCTCCTCGCCCTCCTTTTAAAATAATTTCCTCTTGGCCATCTTTGGTAATTTCAAATAACACCTCTCCCGTTTCAGCATCTTTGGCTACTGTTCCTAATGGTACTTCTAAATAATCGTCTTTACCATCTTTACCATGGCAATTACCACCTTGCCCTCTTTCACCTGGCTCGGCAATAATATGTTTACGATATTTTAAATGCAGTAAAGTCCACATTTGCGCATTACCGCGTACTATTATATCTCCTCCACGGCCTCCATCTCCACCATCTGGTCCACCCATTGCCGTTTTTTTATCACGGTGTAGGTGCATGCATCCATCGCCACCTTTTCCGGTACGACAGCATATCTTCACATAATCAACAAAATTAGAATCGGCCATTAGTTTGGTTATAGTATTTAGTTTGAAGCGCTTTCTATCGCTTTAGTTAGGTCATTAAAAATGGTTTCAATTTCGCCAATACCATTTATGCCTTGGTATTTATGCTGAGCCATATAATAATCTTTAACGGGCATTGTTTCAGCGTTATAAACATTAATTCTATTCTGAATGACTTCAGGATTTTGGTCGTCAGGTCTGCCGCTATCTTTTCCTCTAATTAATAATCGCTTGCGCAATTCATCTTCCTCAACTTCTAATGCTAACATTAAACTAATTGAGGTAGATTTTTGGTTTAATAAATTATCTAGCGCTTCTGCTTGAGTTTTTGTGCGCGGAAATCCATCAAAAATAAATCCTTTGGCATTAACATTATTGTTTACCTCATTCGCTATCATACCAATTGTAACTTCATCAGGCACAAGATGCCCTTTATCCATATAACTTTTGGCAAGTTGGCCTAATGCTGTTTCACCTTTAATATTTGCACGAAAAATATCGCCAGTTGAAAGATGAATCAAACCATATTTATCGATAAGTTTTGCAGACTGGGTTCCTTTACCAGCGCCTGGAGGTCCAAATAGAACAATATTTAACATAGAAAATAATAAATTTAAGAAAGCGCAATTTAGTTGATTTTATCGGCAAATTTAAAGTTTGATTGCAAATGCTAATCTAAAATGGAATTAAAGTGATGTAAATATTTATGTAACAACTTAATTTTAACCATATAAAAAAGGATAAATTCAAGCCCCATTGAGGACAAAAATATAGTATATTTACCGCGTGAAATCAGTATTCTACATTGCATTGGGTGGCGCATTAGGAGCTTTATCTAGGTATGGAATATCCATATTATTAAAGCAACAAAATCAAATTTCATTTCCCGTAAATACGTTTACAATAAACGTAATTGGCTGCTTAGCAATTGGATATTTTGCCGCACATACGTTAAAAACCAATCAAAACCAATTATTAATTCAATTTGTAATAATAGGACTCTTGGGTGGATTTACTACATTTAGTGCATTCTCCCTAGAATCAATTCAATTATTTAAAAACGGTAAAACAACAATTGCTTTAGTGTATATTTTTGCCAGTAATATAATTGGACTTACTGCTACTATTATTGGGTTTCAATTGCATAAAGTAATTTATAAGGTATGAAAGGATTAGTGATTAAATCAACGGGAAGTTGGTATCAGGTGCGTACGGAAACAAACGAAATTATTCCTTGTAGAATAAAAGGGAAATTTAGGTTAGATGGTATAAAGCATACCAACCCTATTGCAGTTGGAGATTATGTAGAATATGAGATTGAAGCAAAAAACGAACAAGTAACAGCTGTCATTAATAAAATTTACGACCGTAAAAATTACATCATTCGTAAAGCAAGTAACCTATCCAAACAAACACACATCATAGCAAGTAATATAGACCAAGCTATGCTTGTTGCTTCATTGGTGCATCCACAAACATCATTAGGC
>JAGPCI010000279.1 GCA_018058165.1 Bacteroidia bacterium | reverse complement strand
TGCCAATGCAATAAATTTACTGCCCTTATCTTTAAACTCTCCTTGGCTTTTATCTGTAATGGTTTTATAAGTATCTGTAAATAACATATTAGCTAAACGATAAAAGTAAAATAGATACAATAGCAAGTACAAAGCCGGCCCAATTTGTTTTGCTTAGGTGTTCTTTAAAAATTATCAAACCAACAAGTGCTGTTACCAATACTATACCTATATTATTAATGGGCAGTACTAATGATGCCTCGTTAAATGCACCCAATGTTTTTAATAAAAAATACATGCAAAAATAGTTGGGTATACCAAGTGCTACGCCCCATAAAGTAGATTTAATATTTAGCTGCTGCTTTTTAGTTATTGCTTGATAAGCCAGTATTGCACCACCTAATACAAAAGCGGTTAAAAATGCAAAACTTAATATGTGGTTGGTATCAAAAGGGGGGATGTATTTTTTGTTTACTAGGTTTAAAATGGTATCAATTAATCCGCTGCCTAAAAATACAAACACTGGAAAATACCATAATCCATTTTGGTTTTGTGTACTGTTGCTTTTACTAATAAAAAACACTGCGGTTAATGATAATAAAATGCCTATAAATTTAACACTACCCAAAGTTTCGTTTTGAAAAAACACAGCTATTAACACTGGTATTGCTACAGATAACTTAGCTGCAACCATGCTAACTGAAAGTCCAAATTTTTGTGCTGTTTGGCCAATGCTGTAAAACACACTTATAAATAAAAAACCAATTATAAGCGTGTAACCAAACCATTCTTCAACCCAAAAGTTTGTAGTAATTCCGGGTGTATCGGTCATTAAATTTCCCATAACAGCACAGGTAAAATAATTTACCACAATGGCCTGAAAGGTGTTTACTTTATAAATATCAAACAGTTTAAAATAGCTTACTACAATTACTGAGGTAATAATGCTAAGGATTAAATAAATCATAGGGGTTTTAGAATGCTAATGCTATTTAGGTTTGAAGCAAATTTATGGGTTATGTTGCCACTAATGGCAGGTGCTTTTACACCATTGATTAATTGTTTTGGTGATGTTAAAACTTGCGCTTCATCCCAATTGTTACTATTAATAAAGGTTTCTAGCAGTTGTGTGCCACCTTCAATTATTACAGATTGAATATTTTGTTTATACAATTCGTTTAAAATTTGAGGTGCCAAATCAAAGTCTTTATCAATAGGTAAATAAGTAATTATTGAGGTTGATGTATTAATGTTTTCTGTGTAGTTAAAAATTATGGTTTTTTGCGATTCATCAAAAATATGAAGCGTTTTAGGCAGCCTGTTATTTAAGTCGATGGTTATTCTAATTGGGCTTGGGCCATGCCACGCACGGGCATTAAGTTTTGGGTTATCTGTTAAAATAGTATTGGTTCCAACCATTATTCCAGCTTCGTATGTGCGCCACAAATGGGTAATTTTTTGTGTAATTAAACCTGTAATATGCCGATTTTCTTCAAATTCATCTGCTGTAAGTGTTTGCCTATCGGGTGCTATAAATCCATCATAACTTTGTGCCCATTTTAAAATGATGTATGGCCTATTTTGGGTAATGTAAGTTATAAACCTTTTGTTTAGTTCAGCACACTCATTGGCTAAAATATCAGTAACAACTTCAATGCCTGATTGGCGCAGTAGTTTAATGCCACTGCCACTTACCAAAGGGTTTGGGTCGGTAATGCCAACTATTACTTTTTTAATTCCATGGTTAATTAAGGCATTTGCACAAGGTGGTGTTTTTCCATAATGGCTGCATGGTTCAAGCGTAACATAAACGGTAGATTGGCTTAGTAAATCTTTGTTTTTAACATTATTTAAAGCATTTATTTCGGCATGTGCTTCACCAAATTTTTGGTGCCAGCCTTCACCAATAATAGTATCATTATGCACTATAACACAGCCAACCATTGGGTTTGGCGCAACATTGCCTGCCCCCAATTTTGCAATGTCTATTGCCCTTTGCATGTATTTTTTATGCGTAATCACCGTGCGAAAGTAAGGTTTTTGTATTTTGCCGCCATGAATTCCATTAATGCCAAAGATTATTTTGTGCAATTTGCACAAAAATTAACCAATATTTATGATGATGAAGAGGCGAGGGCCATTGCTGGATACGTTTGTACGGAGTTGTTGTTTATTAAATGGCATCAGCTAAAAGTTATCGAAAAAGTATTGAGTGATACAGAAATATTAAACCTTGATGGCATTTTAAATAGATTAACAAAGGGTGAACCATTGCAATATGTTTTGGGTTATACCTGGTTTTATGGTTTAAAGTTTCAGGTTGATAAAAGCGTGTTAATACCTAGGCCTGAAACTGAAGAAATGGTAGAAATGGTGATAAATTACTGTAACCAAAATAATATAAAATCACCAACAATAATAGATTTGGGCACTGGCAGTGGATGTATTCCTGTTAGCCTAAAGAAAAACTTGCCAACTGCACAAGTTTTTGGGGTTGATATTATGGATAATGCTTTAGTTACGGCCAAAAACAATGCTTTTTTAAATAAAACTGAGGTTACTTTTATTAAAGCCGATATGTTAAATTTAGAAGAGCTTTCAAAGCAAATAAAAATAACACAACATCCTGTTATATTGATATCAAACCCGCCATATATTGCACAAAACGAAGCCGCCAAAATGCACTTAAACGTACTAAAAAATGAGCCGCATGAAGCCTTGTTTGTGCCGGATAATGATGTGTTAAAGTTTTATAAAGCATTAGCAAATTATGCAAATAAAAATTTAAACAAGGGTGATATTATTTGGCTAGAAATAAATCCATTGTTTGCCGATGAAACTTTACAATTGTTTTCTAAAACTCATTATTACCAATCATCATTAATTAAAGACCTTACAGGTAAATTACGATTTTTAAATACAGTGATTTAATTATATTGCCTTAATTTTTCAACCCCAACTTAACAACATAAAAAAAACATGAAAAGAATTTACCTAATTGTATTGTCTATCTTAACTGCATTTGGTGCAAATGCTCAAATTATTAATCCAATGAATGCGAGCACAATTGTTGAGCTTAAAGAAGTGGAGTGGACTTTTCCAGGTTTTAAAGATGTAACATCAAAAATTAAGTACTTGGTTTCACCTACTAAAATTGGTTTCGAAACTGCTTTTTCATTCAATATTTTACGTGATACCCATAACAATATCACTAGCATGCAAACGGCTGATATTAATGTAAATTATCCTTTAGATTTAAAATACAGAAATACAGCAACCGTTACAGGAAATAGATTAGATGCAATGATTCAAACATCAGATAATTCATCTTCAGACCCATTTGCTGATTATAAAAAAGAAACTATTTATAAAAACAAACTTGGGCAAGATAGTTTGTTGATTGTAGAGCGCATGCATACTGGTGGATTTGAAGAAGTAAGACGTATAAAAGTAAATTACAACTCAAACGGTACAATTGCATCTCTTCATGAATTGTTGCCAATGTCAAATAATTATGAACTTGCAGGGTACAGAAACTTTGGTTACT
>JAGPCI010000278.1 GCA_018058165.1 Bacteroidia bacterium | reverse complement strand
GTAAAGTAATCGCAAACCAATTTTTGTATAAACTCGATTGAAATTTCACGAGAAGAATTTTTAACAAAGTTTTTAAGAATTTGCTTCGCCAATTCAAGCGTTACTTCTTTACGGTTTAATGATGATTGTGCCAATAAAGATACTAAGGCACCACGCAATTCACGGATATTATTATTGATGTTGTGCGCAACATACTCTACCACATCTCTGCTTAAAGTAATGCCATCATTATACATCATGGTTTCTAATATACTTAAACGAGTTTCAAAATCGGGTTGTTGTAAATCGCACGATAAACCCCATTTAAAACGTGATAACAAACGCTCATCCATGCCTTTTAAATCTTTGGGAGCACGGTCGCTGGTTAAAATAATTTGTTTGCCTTGTTGGTGTAAATGATTAAATATGGTAAAAAATATTTCTTGTGTTTTTTGTTTGTTCTCTAAAAACTGAACATCATCAACAATTAATACATCTACGTTTTGGTAAAAATTTAAAAAATCTTGGCTGCTGTTGTTTCTAACCGACTCGATGTATTGGCTGGTAAATTTTTCAACCGGCACATAAAGTACAATCCTGTTTTTGCTGTTTTGTTTAATTAAGTTTCCTATTGATTGTACTAAGTGGGTTTTTCCTAAACCTGTTTCACTAAAAATCATTAAGGGGTTAAATGATGTGCCACCTGGTTTATTAGCAACTGCAAACCCTGCCGAACGAGCTAAACGATTACAATCACCTTCAATAAAGGTATCAAAGTTTTGACTGGTATTTAAATTACTATCAATGTTTAACTTTTTTAAACCCGGTATAATAAACGGATTTTTTATGCTGCTACTTAAATTAAGTGGCATGCCAATATTTTGTGTATCAGATTTATGGTTAGTGCTACCCGGTATGTTTACTACATATGGGTTAGCATTATTGCTGCTATTCTCAACAATAATATTGTATTCTAATCTCGAACCTGGGCCAAGTTCTTGCTTTAAAGTCTTTTTAAGTAAGGTTACGTAGTGTTCTTCTAACCATTCGTAAAAAAACTGACTTGGAACTTGTATCGTTAATATTTTATTATCAAGTTTTACTGGTTTGATGGGATCAAACCAAGTTTTAAAACTTTGAGGTGATACATTATCTTGAATCAATTTTAAACAGTTATTCCAAACACTTTCGGCAGTTTTATCAGTCATAATTTGTACTCTTTTCGTTTGTGAAAATGATGTAATTATTGTTAATAAAAAAATTTTTTTTACGATAAATTTCGTTTGGAATATCCAATAAGCTTGTAACTGTTTGTGTTTGTTGTTTTTTTTGTTGACAAGGGAGCTAAAAAATGCGACATTTTAGCTAAAAAAAAATGTTTATAACCAACCATTTTCTGTTTAAAACTTACACTTGTTGGTACAATTATCAACGTTAGCTAACAGCTTTTTTGATTTATGTATACATTATTGCCTATACCAGTATTTACTAGGGCTTTAGCGCTATCAAAATAAAAATCTATTTTGCCAAGTTGCAATCCTGCCCATCCTACTTGATTGATAATTACCTCTTTATTATCGGCATTTTTTATGGTGATGGGTTTAGGTAAAAAGGTGTGTGTATGGCCACCAATTATCACATCAATATTCGATGTTTTTGCGGCCAATTTTTTATCACTTAATTTATCATTTCCATATTCAAAACCAAGATGCGACAAACAAATAACCAAATCGCATTTTTTATCCTTTTTTAACTCGCTTGCAAGGTTATTTGCAATAGCAATTGGGTTATTATAAATAATATCACCATATAACTCTTTAGGCACTAATCCGTCTAATTCAATTCCAACTCCAATTACGCCAATTTTTACGCCACCTTTATTAAATATTTTGTAAGGTTTTACTTTTTCGGCCAATAATGTTTTACTAAAATTGTAGTTACAATTAAGGATGTCAAACTTGGCATGTTGCAATTGGTTTATAATACCTTCAATGCCATTATCAAAGTCGTGGTTGCCCAGTGTTATTGCATCATAGCCCATTTCGCTCATTAGCTTATATTCTAATTCGCCATCAAAAAAGTTAAAATAAGGTGTTCCTTGAAAAATATCGCCAGCATCAAGTAACAATACATTTTTTTCTTCTTTTCTAATTTTTTTAATCAGTGCGGCTCGTGTTGCTGCTCCGCCCATGCCTGCAAATTTGCCTCCATCAGCCGGAAATGCTTCAATGCGGCTATGCCAATCATTAGTATGTAACAGTGTAATTTTTATTAAATCGGGTTTGGCAAATGCGCTTAATGGAAACTCATTTAATAAGGCCAATGCGCCAAGTTTAACACCTGTTTTTAAAAATGCCCTGCGATTAGTTTTGTATAATGCGTCCATTGTTATTGGCTTTAATGGTTTGTTTTAACTTTACATAATCTATAATGGCATCTCTAATTTTATAGTTTAAAGAATTTCGTTTACCATTGGCAAGCATTGTTGCGCCATCGCCACCATTCACCATATAATCTGTGGTAGCCACACGATAGGTTTTGGTAAAATCAAAAGCAACACCATTTATTTTTACATCACTAGCAACACCATTATTTAATGTTAAAGTAATGCCACTAACAGGTGCACCTTTCCATTTGGCAATCCATAAAAACAATTCAATACAACTTTCTCCATCTAATTCCACCACATCAATCATATTGTCAAAAGGCATTAACTCGTATATTTTACCAATCATTATTGGTCCTTTTTGTATGGCAGGAATTCTAATACCACCAGTATTTAGTACACAAAAATCTACTGTTTGGGTAGTGTTAGTTCTTGCATAATCTATACAAGCATCGGCCACTAAATTACCCAACGAGCCATCTGGTAATGCTTTGGTAAGTGTTTCTTCTGCTTCGCCAATTACCTCATTCATTTGCTTATCAAGTTTTTGCTTGTAAGGAGCAATTATGTTTGCAATGGCGGTATCATACAATTGTAGGCTATCGGCAATAATTTTTATATTATTATCGGTGTGTTTTGCTAATTGATATGGCCCACCACATGCTGCTAGAAGTAAAATAAAAACGGAAGAAAATATACTTTTCATCTTGTTATTTTTTATGCCCTGTACTCACCAAAAGTTTTTCTAAACACATCAGCTACTTCGCCTAAAGTTGCATAAGCCTCAACAGATTCGATGATGGTAGGCATAACATTGCTGCCATCTTTAGCTTGTTGTTCAAGTTTAATTAATAATGCTTGTACATCGGCTTCATTTCTGTTTGCTTTTACATGTGCAATTTTTTCGGTTTGAATTTTTCTAATGCTATCATCCACCTTAAATAATGGTGGAGCAATTTCTTCGTTTGCAGTATATTTATTTACACCAATAATTACTTTCGAGTTATTTTCAATGTCTTTTTGGTATTGATAACTAGCAGCAGCAATTTCTTTTTGCATGTAACCTTCTTCAATGGCGCTAACTGCACCTCCCATACCATCAATTTTAGTAATGTACTCCCAAGCAGCAGCTTCTATTTGGTTGGTTAATTCCTCTACAAAATAACTTC
>JAGPCI010000277.1 GCA_018058165.1 Bacteroidia bacterium | reverse complement strand
GTAACTGCATCAGTTGATAGTGTTAGCTTTAAAAAAAGCATTAAGCTTGGTGATGTTGTAACCTTGGAAGCCAAAATCGCTCGTTCTTTTAAAACTTCAATGGAAGTTCATATTACAGTTTGGGCTCAGAATATACCAAGCGGAGAAAAGTTTAAAAGTAATGAGGCTTATTACACATTTGTTGCACTTGACAGAAACGGAACTCCTGTTTCTGTGCCGTTAGTTGTTCCCGAAGGAGATGAAGAACAAGCAAGGTTTGATGGTGCATTACGAAGAAGACAATTGCGGTTAATTTTAGCTGGAAAAATGAAAGCCAGCGAAGCAACAGAACTTAAAGCTTTATTTTTTCCTGAAACAGAAATTAAATAGTAAAAAGGCGGAACCCAATAGTGCGTTCCGCCTTTTTTTAGTTACTTAAGTTTAACTGGTATAGTTATATCTATATCACTCTCGGTTGATGGTGATGTAGTTTTAGCTACGCCATCATAATGACTTAATACAATATTTAAACTGCCAATTAAAGGTGTTGTAAATTGCATGGTATGGGTTGGTTTAACCCTAACTTGCAGCCCTAAAGGCAATGCAGGATTGTTAGTGTCAAAATCTAACTTTTCAATACTCAATCTATCTGCTAGCATTGCATTTAAAGTGTAAAATAATTGATGTTCATTAGCTTCTTCTATTACTTCGTTTGATATGGTATCGAATGGTGTTTTTGTTTTATCTAATAGCAATAAATTAACCATATAAGTTATTCCAGTATCTAAAGTAATGGTGTCAATTGTTGGGGCATTACCACCATCGCCATCTAAGTCCTCCCATTTAAAACTAAACTGATTAAGGCTTGGGTTTGATTCATTATGCCCATTAATAATTACAGTTGTAATTAACTCCTGAGCATTATTATTTTGAGGCTGTTCTGGGTTGATATCATTTTTATCGCACGATGATAGAATTGTTATACCTGCAATTATTGCTGTTGTTATTATTTGTTTTGTTTTCATCTTAATAATTGTGTGTTGTTGTTAAAATATTAAATGGAATGGATAGCCTAATTATAAAATTTCTGCCTGGCTCCATGGCAAAATATCTGTATCTACTTAAATAGTCTCTATAACCTGTGTTTAAAAGATTGTTTACACCAAAACTCCACTTAATGGTTTGTTTCTTGATGTGTTGTTCAAATCCTAAATTTAAATCAATTAAACCATAGGCAGATGGAGGATCTACGTAGTCAACTCCAACCTCAAATCTGTTTTGTTTTGCTACATAACTTATTCTGCTTTGCGCATAAAAGTTTAACAATTTAAACAACTTGGGTTGTTGATAGTTTAATTCAAAAGCTGCTCTGTTAGCAGGCATATAAATTAATGGAAGATTAGTTTTTACCTGAGTTGCATGTAAGTAAGAACCTATAATATTGAAGGATAAATTTTTGTTGATATTGTTTTTAACTGTTGCATCAATACCTTGTAATAATGCATTTTGTTGTACAAATAAAAACTGAGGAAATGCTCCACGGATGGTTACAATGGGTGTGTTAATGGGTTGTTTATATATAAAATTATCAATGTAATTGCGGTACATATTTAACTCTATATTCCATTTGTTCAGTAAGAGTATCGCACTTACTTCTGTATTGTAACTTCTCTCTGGGAGTAGGTTAGGATTACCTGTTTCATAAGTAGCCGTTCCACCATGTAAACCATTACTATATAACTCGTTTATACTTGGTGCCCGCCATGCCGAAGAAAAATTGCCTTGCACTTTAAGTTTTTCTGTAATCCAATAGGCCAAACCAGACGATATTGTAGCACTAGAGTAATACTTATATTCTTGGTCAACCACATTATTTATTAATACATAACGTGTTTGGTTTCGAATATCATACCTAACACCAGTTTCAATTAACCACTTCTTTTTTTGCCACTTTTCTATCAAATAAATGCCTAATGTATTTGCGCTAAAGTTTGGAATAATAGGTAAAACGCCTTCACTTACATTGTCTTGTTTCATCCAGTTTATTCCCCAAACACCTTTTGTGTTTTTGAATTTATGGTGCTCATATTTTAAGTCGAAGATTTGTGAGTTTAGTTGCAAATAATACTGTGGTTTAGGATTGGTTTGTTGTGAAGTAGCCCACCTTGGAGCTCTATCAAACTCTTTACGATCGTTTAATTGCAGGCTGTATTGTAATTGTAATTTTGCTCCGCTATTAAAATCATAAGAAAACTTAAAAGCGCTTGTTTGATGAGCAACTTCTTGTTTTGGATTTTGAATATCATAAGTAAATGGAGCAATGTAAGTTGGCTTACCAGAGGCAATTGCCACTAATAAATCGGTTGAGTTACCAACATGTGCTGCTCGTAAAATACCAATATTGGTTTGATAATAGGATTGCGAAACTTCTACATGCAGGTTTTTAAATTGATAATGTAACGCATAATTGCCGCTTAACTCATCATAACCAGTATTAGATAAAGTATAATTTGGCGCACGAGAATCTCCTGCTTTACGCATTGTGCCTTGTGTACGCCAACTAAATTTATGCTTATTGCCATGCGAACCTTGTAAAAACAATGAACTTGCCGCAAGTCCATTATTGCTAAATGCATTTAACATTAATTCACCGTCAATACCTTTATCATGTCTAAACTCGCGTTCGCTAAATTTAACTACACCACCAATTGCTTCGGCACCAAACTCAACTGAGGAAGCCCCCTTAATTACCTCTATTTTTGAAGATGAAAAAGGATCAATTTCAGCACCATGGTCAGCACCCCATTGTTGACCCTCTTGCCTTATTCCATTGTTTATAGTAACCAATCTATTGCTGTGCAAACCTCTAATTACTGGTTTACTAATTGCGGCACCAGTGCTTAATAAACTAACTCCCGAAATGTTTTTTAACAAATCAGCAGCAGCGTTTCCCCTATTTCGCTCAATAAACTCGGCATCTAATTTTGCTTTTGTATTTAAACTGTAAGGGTTGATCTCATCACTATGGCTTTTAATTTCTATTTCGTGTAAATGTGTACTTAACTTACACAATTCAAAAACTATTTTTTTATTGGCATTAACTTCAACCAATTGTTGTTGGTTATAATAACCAATATAAGCACATTGTATGGTATACCAACCTTTGGCAACCGAATCAATATTTACAACGCCATCTGCGTTAGTTGTGGTGTTTTTATTAAGTTGTACAATACGAATACTAGCCGCTTCTAGCGGTTGTTTTGATAAACTATCAACCACTAAAATTGTAATACCAAACCGTTTTGGTGGAACAGTATTGGCAAAAGTATTTGTTACAATTAATATAAAGCACACTAACAATAAGCTTAGCCTGCTTTGCAACATAAATTATAATAAAACGAATGAAAATGATAGCCTTACGGCAAATTGTTAACTGATGTTAATTAAACTTAAACATTAGTGTCCGATAAAAAAATTAAAGGGAGAGGTTTTACAACCGTCTCCCTTTTTTTATTACTTTAGTTTTTACCACAAAACGAAGTAATGAGTAAAAGTAAAATTTTTAGCGGACAACCCATAAT
>JAGPCI010000276.1 GCA_018058165.1 Bacteroidia bacterium | reverse complement strand
GGCTAAGCGTATCAATACAATCTAAGGCATAATCAAAATTTCCTTCATCTAAAACTTTATGTGTTAACTCGTCTCTAAAATATTCGGCTATAACAGTTAAATCTAACTCTGGGTTAATATCTAATAACCTTGCTTTAAGCACCTCAGTTTTTAATAGTCCTTCGGTACTTTTTAGTGCAGGTATTTGGCGGTTACGGTTTGTTTCATCTACGGTATCTGCATCTACAATAGTCATTTTTCCAACTCCCGCACGTGCAATCATTTCGGCTGCAATGCCACCAACACCACCAAGACCAACTACTAGCACGTTGGCATTAATTAGGGTTTTCAATTTCTCTTCGCCCAATAACAATTGGGTCCTTCCCATCCAAGGTCTAATCTCTTTCATTATAAAAATTAACTGCTACTTATTATTTAGTTGCGCAAATGTATTAAATACAATAGTTTTTAACTCATCAATACTTAAACCTTTTGCATTGGCTGCAAGTTTATAAACTTCTTCGATAGTTATATTGGCTGCATCTGTTTCGAGCAAAATATTTTGGATGGGTATTTGTGCAAATACTTCAGCATATTTTGTATCTAATAAACTTTTGCCAAACGAAAGGTATGCGTTGTATTTTAATATTTCTTTTGCCTGCTGAATATTACCTGTAAAACCATGAAATATAAATGGCACTTTTGATTTTTTTAAATAAGGCATTACATCACTGTAACCTTTTACCGCATGAATAATAACAGGCTTTCGCACTGCCCTAGCAATATTTAATTGTGCATCAAAAAACTGTAATTGGGTTGATACCGGAATGTCAATTGCCCTATCAATTCCTATTTCGCCAATGGCAAATACATTGGTTAAATTGGCCACATCCAATAACAAATCAGTGCATTTATTTATGCTATAATTATTGATATGCCATGGATGCAAACCTACGGAAACCATATAAGGCAAGTCTACAATTTTTTCGATATTTAATTTTAAATATGCATTGCGAACTGCTATGGTATTAGCCTTAGGTTTACTGTGTGTATGTATGTTTATGTATGATGAAGCATTAGCCGACATGCCGCAATATAAACCCAAATTAATCAATAGCAGATTTGAAAAATCGAACTACTTGATTTATACCGAAAGCACATTCAATATAGTCCAATTTCTGCTCGGACCTTATTGAACTATTTTCATGTAGCATCGGCATTACCATTGTAAAATTATTTTTTAGTTTGGACTAAAAAATAATCACAATTGGTATTAGTTGGGTTAATCCCGTGCCGAAGCCTCGGCAAAGAAAATGTTAGCAGTTTTGCATAAAACTGATTTACAGTTCCTTTATCGATTATGCATTTCCAATGCGTAACTTGGGATAAAAAAACGGCATTAACTTGTGAGGTTAATACCGTTTAAATATCTGTTGGCTTATTATTTTTCAAAAAATACACCTCAATTACCAAGAGTTGGTTAGAATAATTATGGTTCCATTTTAAAAAACAATCTAAAACAAGAATTCTACTCCTTTTGGGTTGGCACCCAAGCCGCCATTACTTTTTTCTTGATAAAAAAGTAACCAAAAAATCAAGGCTTACGACAATTTTACTACAATCTACTGAGTATGTTTTTTTGCCACACAATCCAAGCCACTGCGTTTAAGGATTGCTTGCACAAGGCCATCACACAAACATCCTCATTGATTGTTAAGTAAAATTCTCAGAGGCCGAAAGAGTCCTTCAAGCTTTTATTTACTCAAAAAACAAGAATTACATCAGCACAGTCCATATCATTGCAAACAAAATGCACAATGATAAGCCTATGATTAAATATTACTTAGTGTGCTATACTTATTTTTTTAACCACTATTTGGTGGTTGTTATCGGTTAGTTTTATTAAATAAATTCCGTTTGGAAATGTGGTTACATCAATTCCTGAAGTTGGATTTTGAAACACGCCCATTACTTTGCCCGTAACATCCATAAATTCTGCTTTGGTAACTTGCATACCATCTACCATAATTAAATTATTTGCAGGGTTTGGATACACTTGAACCAATGCTGCATTTAATAATTGGTTAGCCACTCCTACCGGATTTTGAACACGGAAATTTAACATCTGAAAACTACCAAAATCGGTAGTAAAGGCTTTATAAATTTGTAATGGCGAACCCGCACTTTGAATGCGTAAAGAACCTGTTCCATCAGATTGTGCTGCCCACCAATATAAACCATTGTTTTCTGTATCGATAAATTTAAAGGTGTAACAACCAAAACCTAAATTAAACGTATCGCGGTATAGTGTGCTTGCGGTTGTAAATGTTTTAGATGCAATGATGTTGCCATAACTATCGGTAATGGTGTAACTATTTTGCTCTGGAACCTTATTGGTTAATGTTTGTACCACAAACTGACTTGGCAAAGTTACAGGCAAATCAAAGCTCGAATACATGGCATTGTTGTGCATGTTTTGGTCAGCTACAAGTTGGTTGGTTTTACTTACCCAAACTTTAAAAGTTTTATCGCTTAAATCGCTTGGCCATTGTAGGTATGGAATGGTTACTTCCACTTCTTTTTCGTAAGGTAAATTACCAACCCATTCTAATTTTTGGGTTTGATTGTTGCCAATTTGATAACTAATTTCGGCCGAAGTTAATGGTTTACTTCCCCAATTTTTTAAGATGAATTTTGCATTATCGCATATTGGGTTGATGCGGTTATACAAGTAATTTTTTGATGGAGAAATAATGTCTTCTACTGCTGCATCGTTTTCAAAACTATTGGCTTTGTAATGTATTAATTGCATGCTAATATTATAACTTGCTTCACCAGTAGTACTAAAAGGTTCCATGTCTAAATCAACTGTATGCGTGCTGCCAGATGTAACATTTAACATGTAATCGTAATTACGAATTTTTTCGCCAGGACACCAATTTGCACGGTTATAAACCCATGTTCCGGGTTGTGCAGGTATGGCATTGCTACCACAATCATCTTTCCAAACCAATTGCTCGGCAAGTTGGGTTCCATTTTGTTTGATATACATTTTTTTAGCACAAAACTCAGCACATCCTTCGCCACCTTCTGCCCCATGCCCAGTAATAATTACGCGCGCTTTTGTTGCAACCGCATCAGTAGGAACGGTAAAGTTTGTGGCTTTTAATTTTTCTTCAATAGAAACCGCTTTACCATAAGCAAAACCACCGTTATAAATGTTTTCAATTTTTACAACTTCGCGAGCTGGCGTTCCTTCTACAAATATCATATCCCAGGTTGCCGTAAAACCATACGAATAACCTTGGTATTCTATCCTAAACTCTGCCGAATCCTTTAATAAGTATGCATAATCTGTTACATCATACAAATAATCGTACTGAAAGTTTTTAGGAAATGATTTTGCATAAGGCGAAATAAATCGTCCCATTTCTAGGTTATTTACTACTTCAAAAACATTGTAATAAGGCGTAAACTTTTGTTTGATGGTAGTGCCACCACC
This sequence comes from Bacteroidia bacterium, assembly GCA_018058165.1. Taxonomy (GTDB): domain Bacteria; phylum Bacteroidota; class Bacteroidia; order UKL13-3; family UKL13-3; genus UBA6183. The sequence goes on along the minus strand of JAGPCI010000276.1, from coordinate 103 downwards.
TACAAAAACAGAATCAACCCTAACTCCTGCGGTATCAAAATTCACCCTCCAATAATTTACCGGAAAACCAACTATTGTTTGGGTTTTAGTTAAAGGATTTAAC
>JAGPCI010000053.1 GCA_018058165.1 Bacteroidia bacterium | reverse complement strand
TTTTTAGTTTTGAGGTGCAGGTGCAGGAGTTGTTGTTTTTTTGCTACTGCAGCATGATTTCTTTTTTGTTGTGCCACATTCTTTTTTCTCGCTTGGAGAACAGTCTTTAGCTTTACTTTCTGCCGGAACTGCATCTTCCATTACAACAGGAGTTGTTTGTGTGGGTTTTACTTCGTTTTGCACAACTTGCGCTTTAGGAGTTTGTTTTTTAGGAGCTACAGTTTGTGCATTAACACCTACATATCCAAATCCTAAAAAAGCAGCCAATACCAATAATTTTTTCATAATACTTTTATTTAAAAATGTTAAACAAAGCTAACGTTATTATTTATACTTAATTGTAAAAATTTTCTTATAATTCTGCTAATACTGTGCGGCCACCTTTTACTTTTTGGTTTAACTGAACAGTAACCTTTGTGCCTACGGGCAAAAACACATCAACGCGTGAGCCAAATTTAATAAATCCCATTTCGCCAGTTTGTGCTACATATTCGCCTTCTTTTACATACCATACAATACGTTTGGCTAATGCTCCAGCAATTTGACGGAATAATACTTCAACGCCACTCTTATGTTCAATTACCGTTGTTGTACGTTCGTTTTCGGTTGATGACTTTGGATGCCAAGCTACCAAATATAATCCCTTATGGTATTTAAAATACTTTACCAAACCAGCAATTGGGTTACGGTTTACGTGTACATTAAATGGCGACATAAAAACAGAAATTTGAAGACGTTTGCCTTTAAAATATTCGTTTTCTTCTACCTCTTCAATTACTACAACTTTACCATCAGCAGGCGATACTACCAGGTTTTCGCCAAGTGTAGCCGTAAACGATGGGTTTCTGAAAAACTGTAAAATAATAATTAAAAAAAGTACTGATATACCAATTACAATACTATGCACAATTGGGTATAGCGGTAATAAATACTGAACGCCCGCATTAAGCGCGAACAATACCAATAAGGTAATAAAAATTGTGGCTTTGCCTTCTTTGTGTAGCATAATATTTATAAAGTTATAATTGCAATCCGCTTATATTAATAACGGATTGCAATTTATTAAATAGCTTTTATTGGCCAAACTTGCCCCTAAGTTTTTCAACTTCGGCAACTTTACCAATTGATACTACGTATGCAGCTATACGCATACTAATATTGTGTTTAATAGATGCTGCGTAAACGGCTTCAAAAGCGGTTTTCATAACCCTATCTGCCCTACGATTTACGCGCTCTTCTGTCCAAAAATAACCCAGGCGATTTTGAACCCACTCAAAGTAACTTACAGTAACACCACCTGCATTTGCTAAAATATCAGGCACAACCATAATTCCTTTTTCGTTTAAAATTTTATCAGCACTTGCTACTGTTGGGCCATTGGCGCCTTCAACAATAATTTTAGCCTTAATTCTATCTGCGTTTTCAACCGTAATTTGGTTTTCCATTGCAGCTGGTACTAAAACTGTAACATCTAGTTCTAAAAGTTTTTCGTTGCTAATTCTTGCAGCTTCAAAGCCTTCAAGTGTGCCACCATTATTATCGCGGTAAGCAATTGCTGCCTCAATATCTATTCCTTCGGCATTATAATAACCACCAGTAACATCACTTATTGCAAGTACTTTCATACCTTGCATTTGTAATAACTTAGCAGAAATAGATCCTACATTACCAAAACCTTGAACAGCACATGTACATCCTACTGGGCTAATACCTAATTTAGATAATGCACTTCGGGTTGATACCATAACACCACGGCCAGTTGCTTCTACACGGCCTAACGAGCCACCTAAAACAAGTGGTTTACCAGTTACAACTGCTGGAGACGAATAACCTACTAATTTAGAATATTCATCCATTATCCATGCCATTTCTTGTTGGCCAGTACCCATATCTGGGGCAGGAATATCTTTATCAGGGCCAAAAACATCAACCATTAAATCAGTGTAAACACGAGTTAATCTTTCTAACTCACCTTTACTTAATTTTCTTGGGTCGCATTTTATGCCGCCTTTGCCACCACCGTATGGAATGCCCACTACTGCGCATTTCCAAGTCATCCAAGCGGCTAAAGCTTTTACTTCATCTAGGTTTACATCCATACTGTACCTAATACCGCCTTTTGATGGTCCTAGGTTAGCATTGTGAATTACACGGAAACCTTCAAACACCTGCACATTTCCATTATCCATGGCTACAGGAATTGAAACTATTACTGATTTTTGTGGCGATTTTAATACGTTGTAGGATCCTTCATCTAATCCTAGTATACGTGCGGCTTCGTCAAAACGTGACATCATCGACTCAAATGGATTGTCGTTGCTGTGTGTTGCTGTTTTTTCTGACATAATTATGAATGATAATCGGAGCAAATGTAACAAAAGGCTCCTTTTTACCAAATTAGAGTTTTATAAAGTTGCAAGGTTAAATTTTACAAGATTACGAAATACATTAATCCTGCTGTTTAATTCGGTTTGTTCTAGATTCATGATGCGCTCAGTGCCAAACTTTTCAACACAAAAACTAGCCATTGCCGAACCATATATGATTGCGTTTTTCATGTTTTCAAAACTAATATCATTTGTTTTAGCAATGTAGCCAATAAATCCACCAGCAAATGTATCACCAGCACCAGTTGGGTCAAATACTTCTTCTAATGGCAATGCAGGTGCAAAAAACACCTCTTTACCATGAAATAATAATGCGCCATTCTCGCCCTTTTTAATAATTAAATATTTAGGACCCATTGCTTGAATTTTAATTGCTGCTTTTACCAAAGAGTATTCGCCTGATAACTGACGAGCTTCTTCATCATTAATGGTTAAAACATCAACCATCGAAATGGTTTTCTTTAAATCATCCATTGCTATTTCCATCCAAAAATTCATGGTATCCATAACAATAAGTTTTGGGCGCTTTGTTAATCTGTTAATTACCGTTTGTTGTACAGCCGGGCTTAAATTTCCTAACATTAAATATTCGCAATCTTGGTACGATGCTGGTATAATTGGATCAAAATCACCTAAAACATTTAATTCCGTTACCAAAGTATCTCTGGTGTTCATATCGGTGTGGTACTTGCCACTCCAAAAAAACGATTTTTCGCCCTTTTTAATTTGTAAACCTTCTGTATCTACTCCCTTGTTTTGCAAAGTTTCAATAAACTCATTGGGAAAATCTTCGCCTACTACAGCTACTAATTTCGACTGTTTTGTGAAGTAACTTGCAGCCAAACTAATGTAAGAAGCGGCTCCACCGATGATTTTATCGGTTTTTCCGAAGGGGGTTTCAATAGCATCAAATGCCACACTACCAACTACTAATAAACTCATAAGAAAATTTTTTTATTTTTTTTTGATGCAAATATTGCATTTTTAAATTTAACAAACTAACATTGCATCCCGTTTCAGCAACAAAATTGCTAAAAAAACGGTAAATTCCTTGATAGCTCAGCTGGTTAGAGCGACTGACTGTTAATCAGTAGGTCCCTGGTTCGAGTCCAGGTCAGGGAGCAAACAAAAAGCCACCAATGTCGGGTGGCTTTTTTGCTTTAGTTCTTTATTGATGTTGGTAAAACGATTATGCATTTCCAATGCGTAATTTGGGTTAAGATTGAAATTATTTAATCGAAAAAAAAGTTTGATAAAGGTTGTTTGAATAATTTTTTATCAAACCCAATTAACTTTTTTATTAACCAATTAGGTTTAGTACTTTCGCCTACGTTTTAGTAATAACATATTGGTCCCGTAGTTCAATGGATAGAATAGATGTTTCCTAAACATTTGATAGCAGTTCGATTCTGCTCGGGACTACTAAAACAAATCACTTATATCTGGGTGTTTTAAAGCATTACATGCAATCTGTTTAGACTTCTCAACCCGGTTGCACTTAAAGCGAAATAATCAAACCATGTAATCTTTGTTACCCTCCGCAAAAGACTTCGAAACTTTGTAACTCTCGGGTTTTACTTCACCTTAACACCACCTAAATAAACAGCGCTTGGTTTTGCTTCGCGAATTAGTTTTAAATCGGCTTCAAGTAAATCTATATCCATAATGATAAAATCGGCTAATTTACCAACTTGTAAAGCACCTTTAAATCCTTCTTCAAAAGCAGATTTAGCGGCCCATGTTGTAATCCCCTTTAAAGCTTCTGTTCTGGTAAGTGCATCTTGCATTTGAAAACCTTCATCAGGAAATCCTTTAGCATCTTGTCTTGAAACAGCAGCATAAAACGTATAAAATGGATTTGGAGACTCTACCGGAAAATCGGTTCCTAAAGGCAACCACCCATTTTGTTGTAACAATAATTTAAATGCATAAGCGCCATGCATTCTATCCTTTCCTAATCTGGCTTCGGCCCAATACATATCACTTGTGGCGTGTGTAGGCTGAACAGAAGGAACAATTTGATATTTGCCAAATAGATCAAAATCTATTGGATTTATCACTTGGGCATGCTCAATTCTCCACCTTCGGTTATTGTTTTCACCCAAATATTTCCCATACAAATTTAGTATATATCTATTTGCCGAATCGCCAATACAGTGTGTATTTAATTGGTAGGGTGAGGCACTAATTTTTTTAACATAAGCTTCCATTTTATGGATGGGCGTAAGTATTAATCCTTGATGTTGATGATTGTCGGCATAAGGTTGTAACAAACATGCGCCACGTGAGCCTAAAGCACCATCGGCATACATTTTAAAAGAAGAAACATTAAGCACATCAGTTTTAATAGGTTCACGATTTAACCATTCATCAATTTGTGTATCAGTGGCACTAATCATTGCATACACTCGTATTTTTAATTTACCTGCTTTTTGCAACGAATCTATAACTTCAATTACATTGGTATTTAAGCCTGCATCACACACACTTGTTAATCCTAAATCAAAACAAACCTTTTGTGCCATTAACAACGATTTTGAAATAGCGGCATTGGTAGATTGTGGCAATTTATCCCAAGCTAAATCGGCAGCATTATCAATTAATACACCCGTTAAATTATGGTCTTTTTTTATTAAAATTCCTCCATCAATAATTGTATTGTTATTGATATTTGCTAATTTCAAAGCTGCTTTGTTTGCGATTACTGCATGTCCATCAACCCTTTTTAAAACAACAGGAATATTTGGAAATAGTTGGTTTAATTTTTCGTTGGTTGGAAAATCTTTAACTCCCCAATCATTTTGGTCCCATCCACGCCCGCTTAAAAAAGTAGGGTTATATTCTTCTACGTATTTTTAACAAGTTTAAATTACTTTTTTCCAACTCGATGTGCCATTTAAATCAACCATTTGCATGTAAGAACCTAAGCCATAAAAATGCGAATGTGCATCAATTAATCCGGGGTAAATAAACTTGCCTGTAGCATCAATTATTGTATCTGATTCGAATTTTTCTAACAAATTATTATTACCAATAGCAACAATTTTACCCCTGCTAATTGCCATAACAGTAGCATTGCTCATCAAAGAATCTACGGTATTTATTGTTGCGCCTTTTACCAATAAATCTACTTTGGTTTTATTGCCACAGGCCACTAAAATAATCAGGCAAAAATAAAGGGTTATTTTATTCATAAAATTGGGTAAAAAGTTAGGATGATATCTTTTATCTGCCACCACCTATACGGTTAAAATATTCCTTACTTTTTTCTTTATAATAAGGTTGCATATCAGCTGGTATGGTTTCTAATAATTCTTTCTCCTTATTTTTTTGTTGAATATATAAATCAAAAGCCGGAGGTGCAGCCTTAGGTTTATCTTTAGCTTGTTCGGCTTCGCGTTTTTCTTCTTGTTCTTGCTTACGTTCTGCCTTTTCGCTTTCTAACAATCGTGTTAAAATATCTTGTTGACGTTGCAACATTTCAGAAGTAAGGCTTTTGTTGTACAATTCTTTTTCTGTTTGTTCCATCATTCGTTTCATTTCTTCCAGCATTTTAGCACCACCAACACCTTCTTTTTGTTTTGCATCCATTTGCTGCATCATTTTTTGCAACTGTTGGCGTATGGCCATTTGTTGTGCTGCCATGCGCGCAAAACCTTCGCTACCCACACCTTGCTGCCCGCCTGGGCTAGGCTGTTGCCCGTTAGGCATTTGCCCTGGTTTTTGTCCGCCAGGTTGTGGTTTACCATCTTCGCCTTTTTTATTTAAGCCCTCACGCAATTGTTTGTTAAGCTCCTCTTGCATTTTTTTAATTTGGCTCATGGTAAGTGGTTTGTTTCCTTTTCCTTGCCCTGGTTTTGCACTTGGTTTTCCTTTCCCACTTTTTTTGCTTTTAGCCTGCATGTTCTGCTGTTGCATTTGGTTAAGCACTTGGCTAAGCATAACTGCCAAATTATTAGCATGAGTCATGGCATATTGTTGACGCGTATTTATTTCCATAAAATTACGCAAGCCAAAACCAGCAATACTTTTATCTAAATTATCATTAAGTTTGGTTACTTCACGGTTTATAAACGAACTTATTTCGGGCACACGTTTGCTTAAAGCAAGCAAGCTATCTTCTATAATTTTTGCATTATCTTTGGTTATTTTTTGCTTCTTAGCCAGCTCAACATACTGCGGACTATACCCGTTTAGCTTTTTCATTTCAGCTATTAAATCTTCTTGATCTTTACTTAACTGTATGGTATTTTCTAATATTTCTCGCAAGGTTGCAGCGTCTTCTTCGTGCTGTTCTTCTTCCGCTTCCTCTTGTTTATCCTTCATTTTCTGCGCCATTTCTTCCATCTCTTTCGCAGCATTATCTTGGTTTTCTTTTGCTTTTTTATTGTCTTTTTTACTTAGGTTTTCCTTGGCCTTTTGCATTTCATCATTGGCTTTTTCTTCTTCTTTTTTAGTATCCCCTAAATCACGCGGTTCTTCTAATTCGTTATTTTTTTTCTCAATATCTTTTAATTCCTTTTGCACATCTTTTAACTCTTGTTGCAGTTTTTCTTGCTCTTGTTTTATCTGCTCTTGTTGTTGCGCCTTTTCTTCCTTACTTAAATTGTTTTTTTGCTCAAGCTGCTCGGTTTTTTGAGCCAACTCTTTTTGTTTTTCTGCAAGTTTTTCAAGCTGTTTAGTGGTTTCGGTAATCTTTTTATCCAGCTCTAATTGTTTAAACTGCTCAAGCATTCTATCTAACTCTTTCTCCACATCTTTGTTGTTCATTTGCATCTTGTCCAACTCCTGTTTAAGCACATCTTTATTTTGCTGTTGAAGTAGTTTTTCCATGTCCTTCATCAGTTTTTTTAGCTCATCATTCAGCACTTCATTAAACATTTTTTCGAGTTGCTTTTGCTTCTCTAACATTTCTGCACTTGGCTCTTTGTATTCGTTTTCTTTTAAGTTGTTTTTTTGATTTTGATTTTTGATATCTTCAATCTTTTTCATCAACTCTTTCTGACGGTTTATTAAGTCTTCTGCTTTCTTTTTTTCCTCCCAAGTAAGCTCACGCTTCTCTAGCATTTTTAGTTGTAAGTCCTTCAATTCTTTTTGTAGTTTCTTACTTTCAAGCATGGCCTCTTTCATGTCGTCTTTTAGGCTTTGGCCAGCATTATCAACTTGGTTACGCAATTCTTTTTCGCTTGGCGCTTTAAATAACATGGTTTTGCTTCGGGTTGATTTTGCACCATGTTCACCATCATTATCCCAAACTTCAAAATAGTACTCCAATTCATCGGCAGCATTTACGCCAGTTTCGTTAATGTTAAATTGAAAATAAAAGCGTTGTGTTTTTTCATTCCGCTGAATGGCTATTGGTTTAACAATTGCACCTTGTTTTATTTTACTTTCAGTATCCGATTTTAAAAATTTGTACCCAAATATTAATTTTGTTAATCCGTAATCATCACCTACATCGCCAATAAAATATAGCTGTTTACCCGTTATTGAGTCGGCTTTTGCATCAACACTAATACTTGGGTGGGCATCTTGCAATACATTAATTAAGTAGGCCAAACTATCGGCAACACCATAGCTGCTATTTTTGCTTTTTATAAAATAGGTGGTTGATATGTTTAGTTTTTTAACAAAAGTAAATAGGTTAGCTGTACTCTTTTCTGCTTGGGTTGATGTTTCATTAAATCCTAAGATAATCTCATCAGTTTGGGAAGTAGTAAAACTCCAAGAAGCCACTGTTCCAACAGGTAAGGTTAAGTCGCCAGGGTTTTGAATAATATCTGTTTTTTTACCAATATAGTAGGGGTAAGTAAGTTTTACTTGATAGTTGATTAGGCTGGGTTTAGCAACTACTTTTAAGGTATAATCTTTAGAGTAATAATCTGCCGCCCAAAATGTAAATGGCACATCTTTGTTTACGTTTCTAAAAGTGTATAAAAAATGCGTATTGTCTTGCTTCTGCATTTTGTATTGTTGTCCATCAACCACTACAAAAACTTCTGCAGGAATGCTGTTTCCTGTAATATTTAATTGCAATTCAAAATCGCTAAATTGAGGTGTTTTTAATTGTTTGTTTATTACATTAAAGTTAAACGGAGCTAAAGGAATAAAAGTTTGGTTGTACCTCACCAATCGTTCGCTACCGGTAGTAATTATGCCCGGTGCAATTAAATATATTATTGCATAAACAGCTATTGGAATAAGCACTAACCTAGCATATTTATTATTACTTTTTAGGTTAATTGCATCAGTAAAAGTTATGGGTTTAAGTTGTTCGGCCCGCTGGCTAATTGCTGCTAATAATAATGCCGAAGCGTCTTGTTTATTGGCTTCGTGTTTTAATTGTAATGTGTTTAATAATTTGTCTTTTACATCAGGAAAATGTTTGCCAATTAATGCCGATGCTTGCTCATAGCTCATTGTTTTGCGTAATTTATACATTCCCAAAAGTGGCAGGGCTACAAATCTTATCAAACAATAAAATGCGCTTGCAATAAAACTATAAAACAACAACGCCCTAACTATTTGGCTATATCTACCAAAATATTCTAGTAGCACAATTAGTAAAAAACTTACCAGAGTAATTAGTGCAAAATAAATACCACCACGCACCAGTTGGTTTTTGTAGTACTTACGCACAAATGCATCTAGCTTATTAATTAATAGGTTATAATTTGTGTTATCCATGTTTGCTAATTGGCGAATTTATAAAAATATACTGCTTTTACATGTTTAATTCTTGTAATTTTACTAAACGATGTAAGACCTTGGTTTAGTTCAATCCAGCTAATTAGCCTTGCAAAAACTTGCATATTAAAACCTAAATATTCTTTAATTCTATTTTTTGTTTTGGTAAAAGTTGTATTATTATTATTTTTCGGAACAATTGTTGTAAATTTTACATCTTCAGTTATAAAATCATGAATAGAAAATTAACCTTATTGCTATTGGTATTGCCATTATTGGTTGTTACTTCGTTTACTCCTATAAAAAATCAAACCAATAAACCTGAGTTAAAATGGTACACATGGAATGAAGGCTACGCAAAAGCCGTAAAAGAAGGCAAAATAGTATTGGTTGATGCTTATACAGATTGGTGTGGTTGGTGTAAAAAAATGGATAGAGATACCTATACCGATGCTGATGTAATTAAAAAACTTAACGAACATTTTGTACCAATTAAGTTTAATCCCGAAATAAAAAATGTATCGTATATAATAGGTGATAGTAGTTACCAACCCGAAGAGTTGTATTATATGCTAAGCAATGGAAAATCAACTGGGTATCCCACTACTTATTTTATTTACACCAATAAAATGAGTTTGTTTATGGAACCGGGTTATAAAGATGCCGCTAGTTTTAATGCCATTTTAGATGCTGCAATCCAACAAAATAAAAACTAAATTTCGGTTACTGCTTTTATAGTTATATTTTTGCCACTCCATTTTCTTATATGAGTGATTCAATACAACACGAATGCGGTATAGCATTTATCCGATTACTTAAACCTTTAGATTTTTACCAGCAAAAGTATGGCAGCAACCTTTACGGTTTAAAAAAGCTTAACCTCTTAATGCAAAAACAACATAACCGTGGCCAAGATGGTGCGGGAGTTGGTGTAATTAAGCTAAATGTAAAACCCGGCAACCAATATATTTATCGAAGACGTGAGAGTGGAAGCAATGCAATTGCCGAGATTTTTACTCGTATTGGCAAAAAAATAAACGATGTAGCCAACAAAGAACAATTAAAAGATGCTGAGTTTTTAAAAACAAATGCACCTTTTATTGGCGAAGTTTATTTGGGTCATTTACGTTATGGAACTTATGGTAGTGGAAGTAGCGATTTGTGTCACCCTTTTCTTAGACAAAACAATTGGATGACACGTAACTTGCTTTTGGCAGGTAACTTTAACATGACCAATGTGGATGAGTTGTTTGAGCTTTTGATAGACTTAGGTCAGCACCCACGAGAAAAGGCCGATACCATAACCATGCTCGAAAAAATTGGGCATTTTTTAGATGAAGAAAACCAACGTTTGTTTGATGAATACAAGCAACTTGGTTTGAGTAATGTAGAAATTAGTGAAAAAATTAGCGATAGCCTTGATATTTATCGCATACTTACAAGAGCCATGCGCGAAGTTGATGGTGGATACGTATTAACCGGACTTATTGGTAATGGAGATTCGTTTATTTTGCGCGACCCCGCTGGAATTAGGCCTTGTTATTATTATACAAACGATGAAATTGTGGTTGCTACTAGCGAGCGTCCTGCAATTCAAACAGGATTTAATATACCAATCTCTGAGATTAAAGAATTACAACCAGGTAATGCCTTAATTATAAGAAAAGATGGTACGTTTAGTGAAGTAAATGTTTTAGAGCCGCTACCCAAAAAAGCATGTTCGTTCGAGCGAATTTATTTTTCGCGTGGTAATGATAGAGATATTTATTTAGAGCGTAAAAAACTTGGCTATTTATTAAGTAAAAAAGTAATTGATACCATTGATGCAGATTTAAAAAATACAGTTTTTAGCTATATTCCAAATACAGCCGCTACTGCATTTTATGGTATGATTGATGGCATACACGATTATTTAACAGAATACAAAGCACAAGAAATTTTAAAACTAGGCGCAAACCCTGATGTGGATAAGCTAAAAGAAATTTTAAGCTTGAAACCTCGCAGAGAAAAAATTGCCGTTAAAGATGTTAAACTGCGCACTTTTATAACAGATGACGAGCACCGCGAAGACATGGTAGCACACGTTTATGATGTTACCTATGGTTTGGTTAAAAACAGTGTAGATACACTTGTGGTTATTGATGACAGTATTGTGCGTGGTACAACTTTACGCAGTAGTATATTACGTATTTTAGATCGATTACACCCTAAACGAATTGTTATCGTTTCATCAGCACCACAAATACGCTACCCAGATTGTTATGGAATTGATATGAGTAGGCTTAGCGATTTTGTTGCATTTCAGGCAATGTTGGGTTTGTTAAAAGACAATAATAAAGAAGGTCTTTTAAAAGAGGTTTACGAAAAATGTAAGGCACAAGAAAACTTGCCTAAAGAGCAAATTGTAAACCATGTTAAAACGCTTTACGACCAATTTACTGCTGATGAAATTAGCAATAAAATTGCCGAAATTTTAACTCCACCAGATTTAAAAGCCGAAGTAACCATTATTTACCAAAGCATTGAAAACTTACACGTAGCTTGTCCGGAGAATAAAGGTGATTGGTACTTTAGTGGCGTGTATCCAACACCGGGTGGAAATAAGGTAGTAAACAAAGCGTTTATTAATTTTATTGAAGGCAATAAGGGAAGAGCTTATTAACAGCTATTAAATTATATTTTTTAAGCCTTATAATAAAGAGCGTAAAGGCGATAACCTTTGCGCTCTTTGCATTATATCTAGTGGTTAAACTTACTAAATAATGTAAAACACTATTAATATTAAGCTTAGCACATATAGTGGTGATAAAAGTAATGTTAATCCAAATAATATCGAATCGTAAAATACATTACCATTAGTAGCTTTAGCCGTTATAAATTGCATAAACTTATAATGTGGCCATAGCCAAATAAGCAAAAAATATTTTGCGTTTAAAGGCTGTTTTAATGCAGCATTTTTATTAACCCAATTTGTGGTTTTTAGCTGCGCCAATACATCCATGTTTTTAGCTTCTGATTGCTGCCACTCGGCCATAAAGCTGTTGTGTTGTATGGTGTTTTCGTGTAAGGTTGGGTTAATGTAGGCTAGCTTATCAAATTGTTTGGCAATTTTATTATTAAAATCTGTAACATAACTCGACATGTTGGCCTGATATGTAAACTCCTCTTTATTTAGGTAATTACCGTAATTTAAAATGGCTGATTTGTTTGCGCCTTGGTAGTGTTGATAGGTGATGCCAACAGGAAGTACAACTGTATTTTGGTCTTGCTGATTGCTTGTCCAGGCACGCAAAGCAATACGTGGTGGGCCCTTTTTAAGATTACGCAAATCCCAATTGTTTTCACTCAAACCTTCCGAAAATATTAGTATAACTTGCTTTTTACTTAACATGTTATTTACCGCATCAAAGGTTTCTGTATTTTTTTCTAGATTATTTTTGCCTTCGCTCAGTCGGTAAATGGGCAACATATTTA
>JAGPCI010000052.1 GCA_018058165.1 Bacteroidia bacterium | reverse complement strand
CACTGGTGGCAGTGAGTTTGGAAGGTATGTAGAGTCGTTGAATAAAACTGTATTTACAGAAATGGCAGGGGTTAACAGTATCATTATAGATAGTGTTGATGATTTAAAAGCCGTAATGGGAAATATTGCATTTAGTGCCAGTTTATATAGTGGACAAATGTGTACTGCACCACAAAACATATTTATACCTGCAAGTGGAATTGAAACACAGGATGGTTTGGTAAGTTTTGACGATGCTGTAAGTGCACTATGTGGATCGATAACAGGATTGGTTGATAATCCTAAAGCGGGTGCTCCTACTTTGGGTGCAATTCAATCAGAGTTAACTGCCAATAGAGTAAAAAACGTAAACAACTTAGGTGGCAAGGTTGTTTTAGATAGTAAGTCAATTATAAACGAAGAGTTTAAAGATGCTAGAACCGCTACACCTGCAGTAATTGTTATTGATGAAGCTGAATACACACAATATAATAACGAGTGTTTTGGACCAATAATATTTGTTATTAAAACATTATCGACAGCAAGTTCGATTAACATAGCAAAAAAATTGGCTATTGAAAAGGGTGCAATAACATGCGGAGCATATACTACAAACGAGGAAACTAAACAGCTAATTGAAGATGAAATGAACGAAGCGTTTACTCCAGTATCTTTTAATTTTGTTGGTGCTGCATTTATCAATTCACATGCAGCATTTAGCGACTTTCATGTTACAGGAGGTAACCCTGCTGGAAATGCTAGCTTAACAACAAGCGAATTTATTGTGAGAAGAATTGTTTGGGTGGGCAATAGATACGCTTAAAGAATAATTAAATTGAAAATCGAAATTATAAATTTTACTTTATGATAAAAGCCTCTGTATTTTGCAGAGGCTTTTGTATTATTGAAACATTATGTTGAACGATATAGCCCGGATAGAAATTTATAAAACAAGGCTGTTTACCCTGTTTACATGCTTATGGTTTGTGGGAATTATTTTGGGTGAAAAAGCTCCTGCAATTTTAAGCATTACTATGGTTGGACAATTACTTAGTATTTTATTATTTACAGGACCAAAAAAGTTATGGAACAACTTTACAACAAACAAAGCAATGCTATTATTTAGCTTTAGTTTTTTGTTTTTATTACTGAGTTTTTTTTATAGTGATAACCTGAAATATTTAACAGAAAGGCTCCAAATAAAAATCCCTTTATTATTGTATGCATTTATTTGGCCTAGTATTGGTGAGTTAACTTTAAAACAAATTAAGGCAATATTCTACTTGTTTGTAGGAGTAATAATGATTACTTCAACCGGAATATTAGTGAATTACGCACTGAATTTTAATGAAATAAACCAGCTATATTTAGAATCGAGAATTATGCCTGGACCAATTAACCATATTAGGTTTAGTTTGATGGTGGTATTTGCAACATATGTAATTTATTATGGTATAACAAAACAACTCATAACATCAATAAATGCGAGGAAGATATTAATTGCAGTAGGGATATTTCTTATTTTGTTTTTACATATTTATGCAGTACGAAGTGGATTATTGGCGTTATACTTTGTAATGGCGATTGTGCTTTTAAACCATTTAATTAAACATAGAAATTTGAAGAAACTAATTGGTGCAGTATCAATAATAGGCGTTATTATATCATTTAGTTTTTTGATTTCGCCAACAATGCGAAACAAAATAACTAATACCCAGCAAGATGTTTCTGTATATACTAACGATAAGGATCCGAATTTTAACTCTATTGCAACCCGCATGGTTTCTTACAAAACAGCACTTGAAATAGCTAAAGAAAATATATTTGTAGGCTGTGGAATAGGTGATTTGAGAGACAAGAACGATGCATTATTTAAAAGAGACTATCCAACTATATTAACTCCTATTATTCCACACAACCAATTTATATATTATTTGGCCGCTACTGGCTTAATTGGATTAGTTATCTTTACGTTATCGTTTACTGCACCGCTGTGGTTTAATAAAAGTTATAGAATAGAGTTTATACAAATTGGCTATGCTATTTTATTGCTTGCATTTCAGTTTGAAGCCATGCTTGAAACTCAAATTGGAGTAGCGTGCACCATTGTTATGGTATTTATTCCTTACTTGTTCAATAAACAACAAGTTGCTACGGAACCAACATATAGCTAATTTTAACTCTTGCAGTAACGGAGTTTAATTGCAATTTATCTTGCGCTTCTTTACCAATTGAAATTACAAAATTTTTGTATTTTGAAGCATCAAGTAAGCCACTTACCCTAACTAAACATTGTTTATTATTATCAAGGTTTATTACTTTAATAATAGTTCCAATTGGTGCTTCGGAATGCAGTACTTGCATCGTTTCGTCAATAAAAGCGATACCCGTTTGTTCAATTAAATCTCCCTTACCAAACTTTGGGCGTTGAATATTTTGTGGCATTTGTGCCTCAGGGCCATTTAGTCTTTGATATGGTTTAACGGTTGCAGACTCATCAACAATTATTATTTGACCAAGAAGTACTTTATTGGTTTTTAAATTATTCCATTTGGTTAGTTGAGCTGCTGTAACCTTATATTTTTTTGCAATAGAATTAATGTTATCTCCATTTACAACTATATGTGTGTATACTTTCTGAACCTCTACTGCTTGTGCATTTGCATGGGCTTCGTCAATTTTTGACGTGTCGTTTTTTATAGGTGTATTAAGTTTAGCTAACTCACTCGAATACGGAATACGTAAAGTTTGATTTTTAACTATTTTTTTTTGCTTAATCTCGTTGTGTTTATTTATATCTGATAATGTAGTTTTATATCGTTTAATCAGTTTGGTTATATCATCGGTTTTATCAACCTTATGAATAATGAATTTTTGTCCCTTTATAGTTTCAATACGTAAAGAGTCTAATGGTTTAGCCAATACAATTAAAGAAACAAATAAGGCAAAAAAAACGAGTACTATTTTCATTTTACACTTTGGTTAACAATGGTTGAAAATGCCATAGGTTTATCATTAAATAAAGCTTTTGTAGCAGCCCAAGTTTCTTTAAACAACAAAGAATGTCGGTAATTCTCCAAATCGTTTTCGGTTTGCCACAAGCTGTAGGTGTAAAATACGCTTTTATCATTGGCATCTTGCAAAAGTTTTAATCCATTGCAGCCATCAAAATTTGCAATTAATAATTTGCTGCTTTCAAATACTGCTAAAAAAGCATCTACATTTTCTGGTTTAAAGGATAATCGTACAATTCTATTAATCATTCTTTTTTTCAATTATAATTTGGTCGCCTAACTTTAAGCCTAATAATGAAGTCCCTTGCCCTTTATTTATTGCAACTTCCAGCCAACCTACATCATTAAAAACAGCAACCCCATCGCCATTTTTAACATTAGCATAATTAGTGCTAATCTTTTCAAGGCTTTCTATTTTTCTATAATAGACTGTATATTTAGTATCACCTACCCAATCTTCAAATGTGCTTTTATTTAAATTGGTTATTGCATTATTATAACCATCCACATGAATAATACTTGCACGTATTTGATCGTGTAAAATAACTGGCTTTAAATTATCAACTATAATATTGGGTACTGCAACTTCAGCGTATTCGTTTATATTGGTATCATTAACAATATAGGCGGCAATTTGGGTAAATATATTTTTTTCAGGCGAAAGGTCATCAACAGAAAACAGGTTGGACTTTACCTTATAAATTACATCCCAACTATCAAACACCTTAGATAAAAAACCATTATCAGCAGCAATTACCCAGTGGTTATTTTTTTTACCAATTAAAATATCTTTATGCACTAATAAATTAGTATCAATTGCTACAATATGAATAGTTTCAAGTGTAAAATCGTTTAAGCAACTTTGTAATAAAAAAGCACCTTGAATTAAATCGTATGAAGGCAAGTTATGCGAAATATCAACAATAACAGCATTGGGTATTACCCCTAAAAGGCGTGCTTTTAATGCTGCCGCATAATAGGTATTTAATCCGTAATCGCTGGTTAATGTAATAATCTTCACTCTTTTTTGATAATTATAATTAAAGTACTGTAATGTTTTGCAATTTGGCGAAAAACTTTGACACTTAATTTTTTTACTGCAATTGAAACTTATATTTGTTTTGCAAAGTTATTAAGGATAAGTTAGTATACACAATAATAAAATAACAACAATTGATTAGTAAGGAAATAATAATTGAAGGCGCAGATCCTGCACATGTTTTAGGAATAAACAATAAAAATTTAAAATTACTCCAGCATCATTTTGCCAAACTTAAAATTGTTTCGCGCGGAAATATGCTATTTATAAATGGTGAAATTAGAGAGATTGAACGGTTTGAAAACTACTTAGAAAGCTTGTATCAACTGAGCAAAAAAAATGGTATGCTTGATGCAAACATGATAGAAAGTGTATTAGGTAAAGACAGTTTGGGCGATGAACCACTTGACATTATTAAGAGAGATGATGATGTAATATTATATGGAAATGGGGGTAAAATAATTCGAGCGAAAACACCTAACCAAAAAAACATGGTTGATTTAATGGCTCGCAACGATATATTATTTGCGATTGGTCCTGCTGGAACTGGTAAAACATATACCGCAGTGGCACTGGCAGTAAGGGCATTAAAAAACAAGGAAATTAAACGCATTATTTTAGCCCGACCAGCTGTAGAAGCAGGCGAGAATCTGGGCTTTTTGCCAGGAGACTTAAAAGAAAAAATTGATCCGTATTTAAGACCATTGTATGATGCATTAGATGACATGATTCCGCCTGAAAAGTTAAAATACTATATTGAAAATAGAGTAATAGAAATAGCACCAATGGCCTTTATGCGTGGCCGAACATTAGATAATGCTTTTGTTATTTTAGATGAAGCACAAAACGCAACTGATTTGCAACTAAAAATGTTTTTAACCCGTATGGGGCCTCATGCCAAATATATAGTAACAGGCGATTTAACGCAGATAGATTTACCTAAAAAATCGCACTCGGGTCTTTTAAAAGCAGTTACCATTTTAGAAGGCATAAAAGGAATACATTTTGCCTACTTAACCTTTGAGGATGTGGTTAGACATAGGTTAGTGAAAGACATTATAAAAGCCTACGATAAAGAACAAAAAAGCTAGTATTAAAAATAGTTAATTAAATTCGCCAATTCAAATAAAGAATATGGAAAACGCAATCGTATCGACAAATTACTTTTTTAAACATCAAAAAAACTTTTACAGGGGTAAAGTTAGAGACGTATATAATATTAATAATGAGCTACTGGTAATGGTTGCTTGTGATAGAATTAGTGCTTTTGATGTGGTATTAAAACGACCAATTCCATACAAAGGCCAAGTGCTAAATCAAATTGCTTATCATTTTTTAGATATGGCTTCGGCAATTGTACCTACATGGAAAATAGCTAGTCCTGATGCTAATGTAACTGTTGGTGTAATGTGCGAACCATTTAAAGTTGAAATGGTTATTCGCGGATATTTAGCAGGACACTCTTGGAGAGAATACAAAGCTGGTAAACGTAAGGTATGCGGAGTGAAATT
Organism: Bacteroidia bacterium; assembly: GCA_018058165.1. Classification (GTDB taxonomy): domain Bacteria; phylum Bacteroidota; class Bacteroidia; order UKL13-3; family UKL13-3; genus UBA6183. The sequence goes on along the minus strand of JAGPCI010000052.1, from coordinate 7,043 downwards.
ACCAGATGGATTACGTGAAAATGATAAATTACCAACGCCAATAATTACACCTACAATTAAGGCTAGCCAAGGGCATGATGAAGATATTACCCGAGAAGATATTTTGAAAACAGGTTTAGTTGCCGAAGAAGATTATATTATACTAGAAGATTACACGCGTAAACTTTTTGCAATGGGGACTGAAGCTGCGGCCAAACAAAACTTAATATTGGTTGATACTAAATATGAGTTTGGCAAGAAAGATGGTGTAATTATGCTGATAGATGAGATTCATACACCTGATTCTTCACGTTATTTTTATAAAGATACTTACGATGCTATTCAGTTAAAAGACCAACAACAACGCCAGCTTTCAAAAGAATTTGTGCGCCAATGGTTAATTGAACATGGTTTTCAGGGATTAGAAGGCCAAACACAACCTGACATGAGTGACGATTTTGTGGAAATGGTAAGTAACCGTTACATCGAATTATTTGAACATATTACAGGTTTAAAATTTGAAAAAACTGATTACGAAGGTGTAGAAAAACGTATTGAAAATAACGTAAATAATTATTTAAATGCGATTTAAGCATGAGTGTATTCTCTAAACCAAATATTACATATCATAAAGGCTCCAACCAAACAGGTGGGGCCTTATTTAGTATATTAATTCCGAGCTGGAATAATTTGCCCTATTTAAAACTTTGCGTGGCAAGCCTGTTAAAAAACAGCACCTACAAACACCAAATAATAATTCATGTAAATGAAGGCACGGATGGTACACTCGCTTGGGTAAAACAAATGGGGTATGATTACACTTACAGCACCGAAAATGCAGGTGTTTGTTACGCAGTAAATGCAAGTGCTACATTGGCTACCTGTAATTATATTGCTTATTTTAATGATGATATGTATGCCGCACCTAACTGGGACAGCATAATTTATGATGCTATTAAAACTAATGGTACTGAGCTATTTTATTATTCGGGTACGATGATAGAGTTTGAATCTGGCACAAATAAAGCAAACTTATCTCCTTTTGATTTTGGAAAAGACATTGAAACCTTTGACGAAGAGGCGCTATTAAACTTCTGCAAACAAAATGCAAATAAAAAAGATTGGTTTGGCGCATGTTGGCCACCAAGCGTAGTGCATATTAACCTATGGAAAAAAGTTGGTGGATATACAGAATCATACAGCCCAGGATTTTATAGCGACCCAGATTTTGCCATGAAATTATGGCAAGCTGGAGTAAGAGATTATAAGGGTTTAGGCAAAAGTTTGGTTTATCATTTTAAATGCAAATCAACTGGAAGGGTTGTAAAAAATGATGGAAGAAAAACTTTTATGAAAACATGGGGCTTTACTTCTTCTTATTTATATAAAAATGTACTTAAAGTTGGTGAAGACTATAATGAAGAGGTTCCTTTAAAATTTACTAAGGGTTTGGGTTATATTATTTCAGCTATAGAATCTAGGCTGGCATGATAAAAATAAGTGCTGTAATTATTACTTACAACGAAAGTATAAACATTGCACGTTGTATTAATTCCATTAAAAAAGTGGTTGATGAAATTATTATAAGTGATTCAAACTCTACTGATGATACAGCAATTATAGCACAACAACTTGGGGCAAAAGTAATTGTTAAAGGGTTTGATGGGTATGGTAAAACAAAAAACTTTGCAAATAATACAGCTACCCATAACTGGATTTTATCAATTGATGCAGACGAAGCTCTAGATGATGAGCTTGCTAAAAGCATCCTTAAATATAAAAACAAACTCAACCAAAATACAGTATACGAGTTTAAGCGTTTAAACAATTATTGTGGCACTTGGATAAAACATGGTGGCTGGTATCCCGATAAAAAAACAAGGCTATTTAATAAATCAAACGTAAATTGGAATTTGGCAGAAGTGCATGAAACTTTAGACGTTCCTGCTAACTTTAACATTGTATTGCTACCTGGAAAATTATTGCATTACTCCTACTTAACTGTTGAAAGCCATTTGGCCAAAATAGAAAAATACAGCACACGTGGTGCAGAGGAATTATTTAAAAAAGGGAAAAAAACTTCTTGGGTTAAGCTATACCTTAGTCCTACTTTTAGATTTATTAGAGATTACTTAATTAAGTTAGGCTTTTTAGATGGAGCTTATGGTTTTTTAATTGCGAAGTTAACCGCTAAAGAAGTTTACTTAAAGTACCAAAAATTAAAAGTGCTTACCTCAAAAGCATAAAAAAAACAGCTACCAATTTGTATTGATAGCTGTTTTTATTTGTTAAATATTATACTTAGTTAACCACCCAAGTTTCTCGGCCAGCAAGCAATTTATCTAAATCACCTGCACCATAACTTTCCTTAGCGTATGCAATTTGGTTGTTAAATAAATCATCAAAAGTTGCTTTATTATTATTTACATAAAACACACCAAACGGACGAGGGAAATGTCCTTCAACCGATGGGTCATCATAAAAACGAGATAATATAGTTGCTTTAACTAAATCAGTTTCATCATGCACCCATAAATCGTTTGGCGAAACATCAGCAACGTTTACAATTGTTGGTTTAAATCCATCAAGCACAATTCCCTTTTCGTTTTCGGCACCAAATACTAAAGGTTTTCCGTGCTCCATCATTAAGGTTTCTTGCTTTTTGGTACCTTTTTCGGTAAACATTTCAAAAGCACCATCATTAAACACGTTACAATTTTGGTAAATTTCTACTAGCGAAGTTCCTTTATGCTCGTAACCTCTTTTAATAATTGCTTGTTGATGTTTTGGATCGCGATCTAAAGTACGTGCCACAAAAGTAGCATCGGCACCTAAACATAAAGCTATCGGATTAAAAGGAAAATCCAAAGAACCCATTGGCGTTGATTTTGTAACTTTTCCTTGCTCAGATGTTGGAGAATATTGTCCTTTAGTTAAACCATAAATTTGGTTATTAAATAACAATACATTTAAATCCGGGTTTCTGCGCATCATGTGTATAAAGTGATTACCACCAATACTCATACTATCGCCATCGCCCGTAATTACCCAAACTGATAAATCTGGTCGGGTAGCTTTTAATCCTGTTGCTATGGCAGTTGCCCTTCCATGTATGGAGTGCATACCATAAGTATCCATGTAATAAGGGAAACGAGATGAACAACCAATACCTGAAATAAACACAAACTCTTCTTTGGGTCTGTTTAAATCTGGCAATATGGTTTGAACTTGCTTTAATATACTGTAATCGCCACATCCTGGGCACCAGCGCACTTCTTGGTCTGATGCAAAATCTTTTGATGTTAGTTTTTCTAATACTTCAGTCATGTGTTTGTTTGATTAAGGTTAAGCTAAAATTTCCTTGATTTTATTCACTACTTCAGACGACATAAATGGCTGGCCTTGAATTTTGTTGTAAGCAATTGCATCAACAAAATATTTATCGCGAATAATTTTAACCAACTGACCATTGTTTAATTCTGGAATTACTACAGTTTTAAACTTGCTCATTAATTCACCTAAATTTTTGGGGAAAGGGCTTAAATATTGAACATGTGCGTGCGATACTTTATGGCCTTGTGCAATTAATTGAGCCGTAGCTGTTTTTAAAGCCCCATAAGTTCCACCCCAACCTAATATTAATAAATCACCACTTTCTTCACCATTATCTATGGTTTGATCTGGAATATAATTAGCAACCAAATCAACTTTTTGTTGACGAAGGTGAACCATTAATTCATGATTTTCTGGATCGTAAGAAATATTACCAGTAATGTTTTGTTTCTCTAATCCACCAATGCGGTGTTCTAAACCTTTTGTACCTGGCACAGCCCATGGGCGCGAAAGTTTTTCGTCACGCTTGTAAGGCATAAACTTATCATCGCTTGCTTTACGCTCTGCGGCAAACTCTACACTTATTGGTTTTAAGCTATCTGCAGTTGGAAATCTCCATGGCTCGGCACCATTAGCAATATATCCATCACTTAAAAAGAAAACAGGAATCATGTGGTCAAGAGCAATTCTGCATGCTTCGTATGCCATATTAAAACAATCTGATGGAGATTTAGCAGCCACAATTACCACAGGGCATTCGCCATTTCTACCATAATATGATTGCAATAAATCTGACTGTTCTGTTTTAGTAGGTAATCCTGTACTTGGCCCAGCACGTTGAACATTTACAACAACTAAAGGCAACTCTAACATGGTGGCCAAACCAATTGCTTCAGTTTTTAGCGCTATTCCAGGACCCGATGAGCCTGTAATGGCCAAATGACCACCAAAAGCAGATCCGATTGAAGCACAAATACCTGCTATTTCATCTTCGGCCTGAAAAGTTTTTATGTTGTAGTTTTTGTATTTAGATAACTCATGCAATACATCTGATGCAGGCGTAATTGGATAAGTACCATAAAATAAAGGCAAGGTAGATTTAACCGAAGCAGCTATTAAACCCAATGCAGTAGCTTGGTTACCCATTATACTGCGATAAACACCAGGTTCCATTTTAGCAGGTGCAACGTTATAACGTTGTGCAAACATTTCTGTTGTTTCGCCATAACTCCAACCGGCTTGTAACACCTTTACGTTAGCTTCAGCAACTCCTGGGTTTTTCTTAAACTTACTTTTAATAAATTCTACCGTATTATCAATTGGCCTATGGTACATCCAATACAGTAAACCAAGCACAAACATGTTTTTGCATCGGTCAATTTCTTTGGTACCCAAACCACTGTCAACAAGGGCTGCTCTTGTAATTTTAGTAACATCAATTTCTTTCACATCGTAACCAGAAAGGCTACCATCTTTAAGTGGATTATCTGCTTCGCTTACATTAGCCAATCGCAAATTTTTTGCATCAAATCCATCTGTATTGGCAATAATAACACCGCCAGTTTTCAATCCTCTTAGGTTTGATTTTAGTGCGGCAACATTCATTGCAACCAATACATCACTTTGATCACCAGGTGTATTAATTTTAGTTGAACCAAAATGTATTTGATAACCAGATACACCAGCTATTGTTCCGATAGGAGCGCGAATTTCGGCAGGGAAATCAGGAAAAGTTGCTAAATCATTTCCAAACAATGCTGCAGCGTTTGTAAATTGGGTGCCAGTTAATTGCATGCCATCACCCGAATCTCCTGCAAATCTTATAACTACCGACTCTAAAGTCGTTTCTACTGTACTCATTATGTTTGATATAAAGAAGGTTCGAAATTAATACTTAACAAGCAAAAAACTAATATGTGTTAGGATAAAAAATACATGAATAAAGCCAAGAAAAAACTATTTGATAATCAACAACATAAAACACAAACAAAATATTTGTCATAATAAAACTTGACTTACATCAATAAATAATGCAATTTTAAAAATGCAAGTTAAAGACAACTATACCACTTTTATTCAAAATCACTTTGAAAACGGTTTAAAACTAAACCAAATAAAAGCCGAATTAATTAAAATAGGCATTGATGAAAACTTGATGGAGGTACATTTAAAATATGCCCGAAATTTACAATACAAAAAACAGCAAGCCATAGGTACTAAGTTGCTGCTTTTGGGTGCTTTTTTGTGTATTGCGGGATGTGTGCTTACCTTTTTTCATGTATACTCTCCTGTTTACACTGGAATTACCTTATACGGAATGACCATAACAGGCGCATGTTTTGTGCTTGCTGGATTAGGGTTAATATTAGGTTGAAATTTTTTATTTTAAAACATACAACATTGCAGGTATAGAATATATTTGCAACATGACAAGTGTACGCATTTTTGTTACAGGAGGCACATTCGATAAAGAATACAACGAATTAAATGGCCAACTTTTTTTTAAGGACTCGCATATTCAAGAAATACTAAAACTTGGAAGGTGTAAGGTTGATTTAAGTGTTAGAACACTAATGCTGGTTGATAGTTTAGAGATGACAGATACCGACAGAAGCATTATTTTAGAAAGCTGCAAACGAGCCGAAGAAGACCGCATAATTATTACACATGGTACAGATACCATGACTACCACAGCAAAAATTTTAGCAGAAAATATTACCGATAAAACAATAGTATTAACTGGCGCTATGATACCATACAAATTTGGATCGAGCGATGGATTGTTTAATTTAGGGAGTGCATTGGCTTTTGCACAAACATTGCCTCCGGGCGTTTATGTTGCTATGAATGGCAGATACTTTAATTGGAACAATGTGAAGAAAAACCGCCAAACTGGATTTTTTGAAGAAATTTAAAAATGTATGAAACCATTTCTTAACCTTCGAAACATAATTATACTAAATGTAGTTGGAATATTGTTTTCCTTAACTTCATCCTGTACTAAAGAAACAGAACACTATATTAGATTTAAGAACGAATATCCAGAAAAGTTAGTAGTAGCCAAATTAGATGAAGTAAGCTTTGGTCCAATTGAATATGGAGTAACAACCGATTACAAATATGTATTTCCAGGAACTTTTCCTATAACAATAGAAACCAGAAGTGGCCTAAAAGGCGCGGGTACTGTAACCCTTTCTGGAAATTCGCCAGGAAGAAATAATTGGCTAGTAACTATAAACAAAAAAGGGGAAGTTATAGGCGTAAAAGAGTAAATACAGCTACATTAAAAAATATTGAAAATGAAAATAGCATTAATAACAGGTATAACTGGACAAGATGGAGCGTATTTAGCCGAGTTTTTATTAAACAAAGGTTATATGGTACATGGTATAAAACGCAGAAGTTCTATGTTTAATACGGATAGAATAGATCATCTTTACCAAGACCCACACGAAAAACAATTACGACTTAAATTGCATTATGGTGATTTAACTGATTCTACCAATTTAATAAGAATTATACAAGAAACTCAGCCAGACGAGATATACAATTTGGCAGCAATGAGCCATGTTCAGGTTAGTTTTGAAGAGCCAGAATATACTGCAAATGCAGATGGAATAGGTACACTGCGTATTTTAGAAGCATTACGTATTTGTGGCTTAACTAAAAAAACAAAAGTATACCAAGCATCCACATCAGAGTTATACGGATTGGTGCAAGCAGTTCCACAA
>JAGPCI010000275.1 GCA_018058165.1 Bacteroidia bacterium | reverse complement strand
TAAATAATTGGCAGCCATTACAAATTCCAACAGATAAAGTATCGGTTCGTTTAAAAAAGTTTTTAAGTGCAGTGTTTGCTTTTTGGTTGTACATAAATGCACCTGCCCATCCTTTTGCCGAACCTAAAACATCAGAGTTAGAGAAACCACCAACTGCACCAATAAATTGTATGTCTTCTAAAGTTTCTCTGCCCGAAATTAAATCCGTCATGTGTACATCTTTTACATCAAACCCAGCCAAATACATGGCGTTGGCCATTTCTCTTTCGGAGTTGCTACCTTTTTCGCGAATAATCGCTGCTTTTGGTCTTGCTGTATTGCTACTTATTTCAGGAAGTTTACCTGTAAAATGTGTAGGGAAATTAAACTGTAATGCTTGATTTTTGTAGTTATCAAAACGCACTTGTGCCATTCCGTTTTTAGATTGTTGGCTATCTAATAAGAATGAGGTTTTATACCACGTATCTCTAGTTTCGGTTACATTAAAACTAAATGTATCAGCATGGTTTTTTAAAGTAATGGTTTCATCTTTTACCACTGTGCCAATATTGAAAACTTTTAGGTTATGTTTAGCAAACTCGGCTTCAACTGAAGCATCTGCTTGAAACACGACAGCAATGTTTTCGCTAAATAAAGTTTTAACTGTATCGGCTTCACCCAATGCAGTTAAATCATAATTAGCAGCAAGGTTAACATCAGCAAAACACAGTTCTAATAAAGTAGTAATTAAGCCTCCGCTGCCCACATCATGACCAGCTTTAATTTTATCAGCCTTAATTAAATCCTGCAAAACATTAAAGGCCGTTTTTAAATAATTGGCATCATTAATTGTTGGCACTTCGGTACCTATTTTATTTAAAATTTGGGCGAATGACGAACCTCCCAATTTAAATTTATCTTGAGATAAGTTTAGGTAATAAATATTTCCACTCCCGACACCTTCGGGATGTTTTAAAACAGGCTCAACTACCTTTGTAATATCGCTACAATTACCCGCAGCCGAAATAATTACAGTGCCAGGTGCAATTACTTCATCGTTCGGGTATTTTTGTTTCATTGATAAGGAATCTTTACCCGTTGGAATGTTAATGCCTAAAGCAATTGCAAACTCCGAACAAGCCTGAACAGCTTCGTATAAACGGGCATCTTCGCCTTCATTTTTACAAGCCCACATCCAATTTGCCGATAATGAAACCGATTGCAAACCATCTTTTAATGGTGCCCAAACTAAGTTTGATAAAGCCTCGGCAATTGCAGTTTTTGAACCACTACTTGGGCTTATTAATGCAGCAATTGGCGAATGACCAATAGTTGTTGCAATGCCTTCCTTGCCTTTATAATCTAAAGCCATTACACCCACATTATTTAAAGGCAATTGTAATGGTCCGGCACATTGTTGTTTGGCTACTTTGCCACCTACACAACGGTCAACTTTATTGGTTAGCCAATCTTTACAAGCCACAGCTTCAAGTTGTAAAACCTTGTTTAAATATTCAGGAATTTGAGCAGTGTTGTAATTTAAATCTTGATAATTTCTATCTATTGTTTTATCATTAATAATGGTTTTAGGCGAACTTCCAAAAAAGTCTTCTAGCGCATAATCCATTGGTTTTGCACCAGTAATTTTTGATTGAAAAGTAAAACGGAAATCGTTGGTAACATCTCCCACGGTGTACATTGGCGAGCGCTCACGATCTGCAATGCGTTGTAACTTATCAATATCTTTTTCGCCAATTACCAAACCCATACGTTCTTGCGATTCGTTACCAATAATTTCTTTTGCTGATAGGGTAGGGTCGCCCACAGGCAATTTATCTAAATCAATTAACCCGCCTGTTGCTTCAACCAATTCCGATAAACAATTTAAATGTCCACCTGCGCCATGGTCGTGAATAGAAACAATTGGATTGTTATCACTTTCAACCAAACCACGAATAGCATTTGCGGCACGTTTTTGCATTTCGGGGTTTGAGCGCTGAATAGCATTTAACTCAATACCCGAACCAAACGCACCAGTATCTGCCGAAGAAACTGCGGCACCACCCATTCCAATGCGGTAGTTTTCGCCACCTAAAATTACAATTTTATCACCTGCTTTTGGGGTATGTTTTATGGCTTGATTTAACTTGCCATATCCAACTCCACCGGCTTGCATTATCACTTTATCATAACCTAATTTGCGGTTGTTTTCTTCATGCTCAAAAGTTAAAACCGAACCTGTAATTAAAGGTTGCCCAAATTTGTTTCCAAAATCGGAAGCGCCATTTGATGCTTTAATTAATATATCCATTGGCGATTGGTATAGCCAAGGTCTTTCAGTCATAGCATTTTCCCAATCGCGATTGTTGTTATCTTCTAGTCGTGAGTACGAAGTCATATAAACCGCAGTGCCAGCTAAAGGTAATGAACCTTGTCCACCTGCTAACCTATCTCTAATTTCTCCGCCAGATCCAGTTGCTGCACCATTAAATGGTTCAACCGTTGTAGGAAAATTATGTGTTTCTGCTTTTAATGAAAGTACCGATTCAAATTCTTTTTCTTCATAAAAATCTGGTTTATCTGCACTTTTAGGAGCAAACTGAACCACAGTTGGTCCTTTTACAAAAGCCACATTATCTTTATATGCCGAAACAATTTGGTTTGGATTTGTTTCGGATGTTTTTTTTATCAATTTAAATAATGACGTAGGTTTTTCAACCCCATCAATAATAAATTTCCCATTAAAAATTTTGTGTCTACAATGTTCTGAGTTGGCTTGCGAAAAAGCAAAAATCTCAGAGTCGGTTAGTTGTCTATTTAGTTTGGTTGATAAATTATTTAAATATTCAACTTCATCATTACTAAGCGCTAAACCTTCTTGTTTATTATAGGCATCAATATCGGTGATATTAATTATTGGCTCAGGGCTAATGTTTATCGTATAAATATCTTGAGTTAAGGCAGCATATTTTTGCGAAAGCATAGGGTCAAAATTGCTATTGCTTTCGTTTACTTTTTCAAACTCTTCAATTCTAATAATTCCAGCAATGCCCATGTTTTGGGTAATTTCTACAGCATTAGTGCTCCAAGGCGTTACCATTGCTGCCCTAGGGCCAATATATAAATCGCTTAAAATTAATTCATCTAACTTTTGTGCACCGCCAAAAAGCCAATTTAATTTATTAATATTTTCTGTTGGTAGCTGATTGGTAGATTGTACAGCATAAACCTTGTGGTTTGGGTTTACAAAAAAATGAATCATTTGTTGTGTTTTATGGAAGATTTGCGTTGAGGGGCAAAGTTAATTTAATTACACAAAAAGTTAGATTGATTATTGCACATAATACCAACTATTTTATGATTAGTTTATTTAAATTATAAAGCGCTGTAATACAAAGGATGATGTTTTTTTGTGGCCAAGGATAAGTATATCAGGTGAAATTTTAAATAAGATTTAATGTTTCAATGCTTGCCATTATTTACGGTGTAATTTCTTTTTATTTTATTAACGAAAACACATACAAACATTCCAATGCAATTTGGGTAGCACGTTCGGTATAAGCCGCATCTTGTTGTGGTGTATTATCAAATGCCTTTGGGTCGTTATAGGTTGTGCCAATGCGCAAGGCTACTCCAGGTATAAATGGACAGTTT
>JAGPCI010000051.1 GCA_018058165.1 Bacteroidia bacterium | reverse complement strand
TACCTCACCGGAAAAACATCTTCGCAATTTGTATTTACCTTAATTGTTATCATATTAATTGTGCTTCAAGCCCTCGTTTTTACTTCTAAAACTTTAATTCCTAAGGTAAAAGCAAATAATCCAAATTTTAATTAAGCAGTTGTTTTTTAAATGCGATTTCTGCTTCATGTCTCATTAAGGATATTTTTTTTATCATGTTTTTAAATTGATACTTGCATCAATATTCTCATTTCTAAAACTTTTAATGCAAGTTTGTTTTGGTTATTATTTATTTATATTTGAGTTGTTAAACATAGTTTTTAAAACTATTGCAGATAATTTTAAAGTATAATTTAATAACAAACTAACCCTCAAAAAATGAAAAAAGTATTTTTATTGTTGATGTTACCATTATTTAGTAACCTCTCATTTGCACAAAACAAAGAGGATGCTGAAAAACTGGTGCAGGAAGGAACAGCATACCACGACAAAGGTGATTATGAAGGAGCGATTGCCAAGTATGATAAAGCATTAAAAAAGGATAAAGACAACCTTTATGCGCTAGCAGAAAAAGCAATGTCTTTATTGTCAAGTAAAAACAATGAAGAGGCAATTAATGTATGCAAAATTGCACTCGAAAAACATCCCGGTGAAGAAGCCTTAAAGACCGTTTACCTTACCTATGGAAATGCTTGTGACGGATTGAAGCAAACTGATAAATCACTTGAGGTTTATGATGAAGGCCTTAAACTTTTTCCGGATTTTTATCAACTTTACTTTAATAAAGGTGTTACATTGGCTAGTATTAAAAAGTATGATGAAGCAATTACATGTTTTCAAAAATCTTCAGCATTAAATCCCAAACACGCAAGTTCGCATAATGCCATTGCGAGATTATCGTTTGTTAAAAGTAAAAAAATACCAGCGCTATTGGCTTATGCTCGTTTTTTAGCATTAGAGCCACAATCTGATAGGGCTAAAGATAATCTTGCAAGTTTGCAAAAAATTATGAAAGGCAATGTTGAAGAAACTGGCAAAAAATCTATTACAATCACACTAAGTCCAGACTTGCTAGGCGACACTTCCATAGATGGAAAACCTAACGAAAATAGTTTTTCAACTACCGAGCTTATTTTAGCAATGGATGCTGCATTAGATTTTGATAAAAAGAATAAGAAAAAAACAGAGGTTGAATTATTCATCAGAAAATTCGAAACAATTTGCTCTTCGGTTAAAGAATCTCAAAAAGCTAATTATGGTTTTTATTGGGATTATTATGTTCCGTATTTTATAGAAATGAAGGACAATAATTTTATTGAAACATTCGCATATATTGCTTTTGCAACTAGCGATGACCCTACTGTAGGAAAATGGTTAGATTCTCATAAAACAGAAATTGAAAAGTTTTTTGATTGGTCAAAATCATTTGAATGGAAGGTTAAATAATGCACATTTTGCCTGTAGTTTTGCCTAATAACTAAAGCATATTCAATATAGTCCATTTTTGGTTCGAGCTTCATTCAACTTTTTTCAAGTAGCATCGGTATTACCATTGTAATCTTATTTTTAGTTATAGTATTTCGATAGCAGTAATATTAAATGTGGCTTTTTTATAAGTATTGAAACAAGGTTTTGCCAATAACCTTTGAATTTTTTTTATACTTTGTATAAAGTTAAAAATCATTATAAAGTAGGTGTAAATAGATTGATGATTTTATTTAGTATTAATTGTACAACAAGTTGATTATATTTACAATGACCAATAATAATAGTATTATGAAAAAGACGGATGAAGAAATAAGAGAAAAATTGACCAAAGAAATTGAGAAAACAGAAAGAGCTATTAAAAAGTATAATGAAATGTCAAAGCCTGTTACCTCTAAAGATGCGATTGGTCGTGTTAGTAGAATGAATGCCATTAACAATAAAACTGTTTTAGCCACTCCGCTAAATAATGCTAAAGTAAAACTTAAAAGCTTAACTAAAGTTTTGGCACAGGTTGGAACTGAAAAGTTTGGATTATGCCTAAAATGTAAAAAGCCAATTGCATTAGGACGAATTATTGCAAGGCCAGAAAGTTTGCTTTGTGTAAACTGTGCGAAATAGGAATTATTAATAGTCAATTTTGCAAATTTATTAGCCACAATTTTTAAATAAGTTGGGCTGATTTGTTTTTAGTAGTCTGCAAATTTAAATAGCCTTTTTAATTCGTTTTAGGATACAATCTAAACTGCATCATACAAATAATTAGTCAGCTAACTTAAACAGCATTATGGAACTTTTACCAATACACTTAATTCAAATAAGCCAAAGTAAATTAAATACAATAGACCATATTGTTCATTCAATTTATAGGCTTATTATTTACAGTAAGCACCACTCTGATGATGACTTGCTAGACTCTTACCTGAAAGGGGCGCACAACTTAAAAGAATTACTAAGTTTAAAAAATGCGCAAATGGAGTCGCAAAGTGAGTTTGAAGCACGAGAGTATTTAGCTAATTTTAAAGAAGGACTTGCATTTGCAATTGATGAAATCATCGACCAGGTTAATTTTGATTCGGTTGTTCAACTTTTCCAATTGCTTAGGTTAACATCTCCCGAAGCAAATGCGTTGCACCCCAATAATTTTCGGACTACTTTAGTGCAAATTGGTGGTCACTTATGTCCAGAGCCCAAGGAAGTTCCAATGTTGGTTAATAATTTGTTTTATCAAATGCAAAACATCCAAAATCCAATTATCAGGGCAATTTATTTTCATCATGAGTTAATAAGGATTCATCCTTTTGTTGATGGTAATGGCCGTGTAACTAGGCTTGCTAAAAATTGGATGTTGATGTATAACTTATATCCACCAACTTATATTACAGAAACCAATACAAAAAAGGTATACATTGATGCATTGGCAAACAGTTTTAGTGCCTTAGAAAAATCGCCCAGAGCATGGAACGAACATACTCAATTGTTTTTTGAACAGGAGCTAGACAATTTAATTTATAATGCAACTGAGCTTTATAAAAGCATAGATAAAATTGGTAAAAAACGCGAAAAACTAGCAGAGTAACCAATCGTTAAATCATACTAAAAAGTTATGTTTGAATAAAACGCAATACTTCAAATACTACTTAAATGAGCATAAATATTCAACCCATTTTTGAAAACGAGTTTGTGTTATTAAAACCTTTACTCGCAACCGATTTTGAATTGTTATACCAAGTTGCATCAAACCCCCAAATTTGGGAACAGCACCCCAACAAACTCCGTTGGCAAAAAGAGGTGTTTGCCAGCTATTTTGAAGGCGCAATAAAAAGTAACGGAGCTTTTAAAATTATCGATAAAGCTACCGGGAATATAATTGGAAGTACCCGATTTTATGATTACAAACCAGAAGATAATTCCATTTTAATTGGATATACTTTTTATAGCATACAATATTGGGGTACAGGGTTTAATCTTATGGTAAAATCAATGATGTTAAACCATATTTTTAATTACGTAGATACCGTTTATTTTCACATTGGTGCTAATAACATTCGCTCGCAATTGGCAATAGTTAAACTTAATGCCATTAAACATGCCGAACAAGAAGTTACTTATTTTGGAGAACAACCCGTGTTAAATTTTGTGTATAAAATTGCTAAACAAGATTGGCTAAAACGTGAATTATTGTTAAATGAATATGTTTGATTTTTTTATCTAATGGAGGTAATTAAATTCAACTAACATTCTTTTGTATATTTGAAAAGTTAATGACGACTAGAAAAGACATATTAAAAAAATTAAAATCCAATAAACTTAAACTTTCAAATTTGGGTATACGAAAAGTTGGTTTATTTGGTTCATATTCTCGAGATGAACAATCTAGCGAAAGTGATATTGATTTGTTGGTTGATTTTGAACCTGAAAGGGAAAATTTCGACAACTTTATGGCTGTATATGATTTGTTCGAAAATCTTTTCAAAAATGAGCGGATAGAAGTTGTAACTATAAATGGTTTGAGCCCTTATATCGGTCCCAAAATACTAAGTGAAGTTCAATATGCTTAAAGAACCGAAAGAATACCTAAGACATATTAATGATGAATGTTTATACTTAATTAATGCGAGTAAAAAGTTGCAGTTTGAAGATTTGCTTGCTGACGAAACACTTAAACGTGCTGTTGTAAGAAGTTTGGAAATAATAGGTGAAGCAACCAAGAAAATCCCTGCTGATTTTAAAGTTAAGTGGAACACGATTCAATGGAAAAACATGGCGGGTATGAGAGATCGTTTGGTTTATGATTATATCGGTGTTAATTATGCGATAGTTTGGGACGTGATCAAAAATAAAATCCCTGATATACATTTGCAAATTTCGAAATTTCTAGAAAACTAATAATTCCAATTCCAATTGTAATGCCAATGCTACACGAAAATAGTGGAATGAGGCTTGATCCGAAATTCGACTATATTGAATGTGCTTTCGGTTTTAAACACACATAAGAGTCTAAACAAACTGTTCCAGATTAGTATAACTCTAAACAAGATTGGCTAAAATGTGAAAGTAAATAGTATTAAATTATTCTACGCCAAGCTCTTTGATAATTTGTTCAATTTGCCAATCTTCAATAGGATTGTACTCGTTTTTTAAGTCGGCAGTAAACACCTTAGCCAAACCTTGCCAATACAATGCTGTTAAGTTTCCTCTATAAGTTTTAAGTAGGGTATAAGTATCTTTTCCGGTTTCTCTATGAATAAGTTTAATAAGCAATTTGCCTTGAGTTACAGTTAAGCTTACCAAGTCGTCCATAAATTGGTCTTTAATGGCTTCCTCTGTACGTTTTAAATATACTTTACGTGCTTTATCACTGGGTAAAAGCTGTAAGTTTTGCTCCATTAATTGAAACCTAAAGCCTGCAACTTTTGCATATGGCAATACTTTTTTAACATCACGCACCAATTTCTGATAACGTTTTTCGTAATCAGCATTTCCTTTTGCTTCAACAATAAATTGTGGTAACTCAACCTTTCTTAAAGTATCTGTTTGCGGCTCTTGCGCTTTGGCTGTTATTGCAAACATTAAGCTAATTATTAATGCTAAGTTTTTCATAATACTGTTATGTATTTAAAATAATGCCAAAGTTAAATTAATTTGTTGGCTGCGGTGTAAATATATATTCAATGCGGTTATTTAAGTTATAACCTTTTGGGTGTGCAATGTTTCCTATATTCTCAAACGAGCCCTTACCTTCAACCCTTATACGCGATTTGGCAATGCCATTTTTTACTAAATAATCTCGTACACTTAAAGCATGTAAAACACTTATCGAGTGGTTTTCAAAATCGGAAGTGCGTATATCCACGTGGCCAATTAACAATACTTCTGTTTGTTTATTGTTTTTTAAATGTGTTAAAATTGGGTTGATAATTTGATAGGCACTTGGTAAAACTTGGTACTTTTCGTTGTAGGTAACATTGGTTAGGTATGATGGTCGATTAATATCTACATTAAAAGCTACCAATCTTTCTTCAGCTAATATATTACGCAAGGTTGTTGTAGAATCAACCATTGGATCTTTTAAAATACTGGGAAATAAAATGTTTGAACCTCTGCATAATCGTGCAAAATTGTGCCTGCGGTTTTCGTTATAAATATGTTGTTTTGCAGAGTCGGTAGCTAAAGTTATTTCTTCTTGTTCAATGCTATCTGTTGCCATAAGTGATACATCATCTATGTATATTCCACCCAAGCCCTTATTGCCTTTTATTGATTTGTATTTAATCTTGTGGCAGGGTTTTAATAATCCAATGGCCATAAATTTTTCGCTTCCAGTTGCGGTATATACCCTTGTTATTTCAACCCAATTTTTACCTTTTATAAACCTGCGGTGTTTTAAAGTAATTGCAGGTTTTTGGGTTCTTAAGTTTGGTAATGCCGAGTCGCTAAAGGAAATATGAAATTCGTTAATGGCATACACATGTGCCAAAACTTTTAGTTTAATAACATAAGTATGATTAGCCTTTAATGGCGCTACAAGCGGTGTTATGGCTGCAAATTTTGCCCAAGCAACCCTAAATCTTGGCGAACCTGTTTCAATCCAAATTGCGGCAATGCCTGTGGCCTTCTTTTTATATTCTGGGTTTAGCGGAATGATGTCGTGGTCGTATTTGTGTAAGTTAATTCCAAACCACCCTTCAGGACTACAAAGTGCTTTTTTTTCGCAACATACATTTATATCCTCAAACCCTCCGTTTAGTAATAAGTTTTGGGCATTAAGTAATGTAGTAGCTGATAATAAAAATACAATACTACTTAGTTTAAGTATTGCTTGGTTTATTGTCATTTGGTTTCTTTTGTTTGATTAAAACAATCATCCCAATTATACCTGCTATTACCATAAAAGTTGATATAAGTTCAGCTTGTGTAATGGCATTTCCAAAAATGTTATAAGTACTATTTACCCTTATTTTTTCAATACTAAATCGTTCAATACCATTAACAATTAAATACACACAAAATAATACTCCCGGAATGGTAATTCGTTTGCGCAAGCCCCATAACAATCCAAACAAAGCAATGGCCATTAGCACTTCATAAAACGGAGTTGGAAATACGTTTTCGGGCAACATATAGCAATGCGCACCTTCACATCCGGGTATTAAAATTCCTTCGTTTAGTACATTGTGCGGATAGTTGTATGCCCAAACCCAATCTGGCATATAACTTAACCAATTTGGTTTTGGTGCAAGGTTTACAATTCCCCAATCGCCATCACCACTTAAATGGCAACCAATTCGCCCAATTCCATATGATAACATTAAACCTGGTGCAGTAGCATCAATCATGTGTAGTGCAGGTATTTTATTTTTATTGGTGTAATACAATACTGCAATTGCTGCTACAATTAATCCACCATAAAAAGTTAATCCACTAAACGAAAGTAATGAGCCAATTGGGTCAGCCATTAAATCATCAATATACTCTAAGTTATGAAATATTTTAGCGCCTAAAATGCCTGCGATACCAGCAATGGCAGTAATATTCCACATCAACTCGTAAGGTTGAATTTCTTCAACAACTGTTTGTTGTGTTTTGCCAATTAGTTTTTGTGCATCTTTATAGGTGTTATAGTAACCAATACCAGCACCTAAAAATAATCCAAACCAACTGCCTTTAGCCGATAAAATAAACAATTGAGGATTTTGTACTAAGGCATTATAATCCAATAAAATTTCTAAACCTTTATATCCAATTAAAGCACCTAAAATTACATTTGTTATGTAATCAGTAACCGTTATCGCTTTGTTTTTAATAACTGTGCGCTTAATGGTATTTATAAAGCCTTGTGCTGTTTTTCGTTTTAGTTCGCTAGCCGAAGTATAATATGCTGCCGCAAACGCAATGGCCATAAAAAAACCAAAGGTTTGAATTGGTAGTGGAATATAAAAACCGAATAAGTCTTTTAATAAATCTGATATAGTTGGATACATATATTGTATACTAAATACAAACGCTAACCTGATACTGGGTTAGCGTTTGTTTTGATAAATGTTTATGTTGTTAAAATTACTTCCAAATAATTGGAGTACCATCACTTGGTATTTCAGGAAAGTCAATGTCCATACCATCCAAAGCTTCTTCAATTGCTTCTTCTAAATATGCACTAGTAACGCCATTTTCACTTTCCCAATAATCATCAATTGCACCTTTATAAACGAGTTCGCGTTTCGAGTTAAATAAAAATACTTCGGGAGTACAAGTTGCACCAAACATTTTAGCTACCGATTGATCTTCATCTTTTAGGTACATAAAATGTAATTCTTCCATGTTTAGTCTTTCGGCAGTTTTTTTCATTTCTACTAAAGAATCTTCTGGAGATTTGATGCTACAATTAGAATTTATGGCAATAATTGCCAAATTATCGTCTTCGTATCTCGTAAATAATTTCATCATTCGTTTGCCATATGCTTTTGCAATTGGCGAGCTATCACTTGTAAACACCACAGCAAGAGCATACTTATCTGCATATTCAAAGTTCGAATGAACTTCGTTGTCGTATCCAATTAAACTGAATTCGGGTAATTTATCACCTATTTGAAGCATACCTTAAATTATTTTTTATTTTTGACCCACGCAAAATACACATTTGCTCACTTATTTAAAATAAGATTGCAGTAATTTATCATATGGAAGTAGTAGAAGTAACCAATTCGCAACATCATAAAGCCTTTATTAAGGTTCCTCATATATTATATAAGCATGATGCGGAGTGGATAGCTCCACTTAACCAAGACATTGAGGAGGTGTTTGATCCAAAACAAAATCCGTTTTTTAAAGATGGTGATGTTTGTAGGTGGTTACTTTACAATGATGCTGGAAAATTAATTGGTAGGGTAGCTGCATTTTACAACCAAAAGTATATAGAACAAAGTGGCCATAACACCGGTGGTATGGGCTTTTTTGAATGCATAAACGATAAAGATGCCGCGTTTTTATTGTTTGATACGTGTAAAGCTTGGTTAAAAAGTAAAGGACTTATTGGAATGGATGGGCCAATTAATTTTGGCGAAAAAGATAGGTTTTGGGGGTTGATGGTAAAAGGTTTTACAAACCCATCTTACCTCGAAAATTATAACCCACCGTATTATCAAGAGTTTTTTGAATTGTATGGTTTTACAAGGCTTTACGAACAATCTACTAGCGAAGTTACCGAAGAAGGTTTCGACTCTGAAAGATTTGGCAAAATAGCCAGCCGTGTTTTAAATAACCCAATATATAAATTTGAACATTACAGGGATGATGATATCAATAAATTTGCTTATGATTTTGTAAGTATTTATAATCAAGCTTGGGCGCATAGACCAGATTATACTCCTATGACAATGGATAGGGTAATGCTTACTTTAAAAGCATTGCGGCCAATTTTACGTGAAGATTTAATTTGGTTTGCTTATCATGATAACGAGCCTGCTGGTTTTTATATTAATACCATTGATGTGAACCAAATATTTAAGTACTTGCGAGGAAAAATGAATTTTTGGGCCAAAGTTAAATTTTTATGGTTCCGTAAATTTGGTAGAATTGATAGGGTAAGAGGAATTGTGTTTGGGGTGATTCCTAAATACCAAAACCTAGGTTTAGAAACAGGTATGATTATGAAATTGCACCAAGCTGTTTTAAAACATAAACATTTACGTACTTCAGAGCTTTCTTGGATAGGAGATTTTAATCCTAAAATGCACTCTTTATTTAATGCATTAGGCGCAGTAACTACTAAAGTTCATTACACGTATAGTTGTAAGTTTTAAGCATGAAGCAAGTATTTACCAAGGTTAATTTAGCAGATTTACCACAAGTAGCTTCGGCTATTATTGGTTTGTTTAATCAATATAAATTAATTGCATTTTATGGACAAATGGGTGCAGGTAAAACTACACTTATTAAACAAATTTGTAAACAATTAGGGGTTGATCAAGAAGTATCAAGCCCAACATTTGCTTTGGTTAACGAGTATACTACTACCAATAAAAGCACACTTTTCCATTTTGATTTTTATAGGATAAATAATATTAATGAAGTGTATGACATTGGTTACGAAGATTACTTTTATAGTGGCAATGTTTGCCTAATGGAGTGGCCCGAAAATATTGAAGAATTATTGGTTGATGATGAATTTGTTAAAGTAATAATTACGCGTGATGATGAACAACACCGAACCATAACTTTGGCGTATTAAAATTACTCAGAAACAAACTTTAACCCAACTATAGATGCAATTAAAGTAAAGATAAAAAACATCCGCCAAAATTCTGCCGGCTCGTTAAAAATAAATATCCCCATTAGTACAGTTCCAACTGCTCCAATGCCAGTCCAAACTGCATAAGCAGTACCCATTGGTAATGTTTGTGTGGCTTTATACAATAAGTACATACTTATGGTTAAACTTACAAAAAAACCTAAAGTCCATATGGTGCTGGTAACACCCGAAGTTTCTTTGGCCTTGCTTAAGCATGATGTAAATCCCACTTCAAAAAGTCCGGCAATTATTAATAAAATCCAAGCCATAATTATTGGGTAATTGGTTGTGTATTGTTTATGCGTTTGTAAAAAATAAAACCACCTTTTCTGCCAAGTTCTTTAAAAGGATATTGTTTGCATTCTTCCTCTTGAATATTTTTTGCAACAATATAAACGGGCTTGTCTACATCTCCTTTAAACAGCCATTCTTTATTGCCATAATTAGGGTTGGTATGCTGCACTTGGTGTGGGTAAAAGTATTGGGCATAACTTTTAAATCCAAAGGTTTCAACATAACAGTTTTGTCCTTGTAGTGTTTCGTAAAACTCAATTGCTGGGCCTTGGCTGTATTGTTCTATTTTAGGTGCAACTTGCCAAATATATACGGGAATTAATATGCTAAACGAAATTAATAAACTATATAAAGCAGCTATGGTATTTTTGCGGTGTTGCTGTATAAAAAATATCAATACCATTATGCCAAATAAGCAACCAATGGTCCATTCAAATCCATTCCAATTAGCTGTGATATTTAAACTTGCAACTGCAAAATCATCTTTAATTAAAGGGATTATTTTGGCTTTTATGCTATCTACAAAAGGTAAAATTACAAATGCAGCCGAAAGCAATAATCCTATTATCAAAACCAAAATGCTTTTAAGTTTTGCAATGGCTAGGTGCTTAGTTAATACATCATCAGTATAATATGCAGCTAAAAAAGTAAGCGGTATATAACATAAGCTCGAATAGTGAACAATTTTAGTAGTAACCATCGAAAATAAAATCAATACTACCCAAAACATAATATTCATTACTGTTTTAAATTGGTATTGTTGTTCTTTATCACCTTTTCGTTTTAATAAAAATGCTTTTAATGCAAATATAGATGCTGGGAAACATCCAAATAAAATAACCACAGGATGATAAAACCAAGGTTGGCCATGCCCGGCAACAGGGTTCAAAAATAAATCGACTTGATAAGCCATAAAATCACTTAAAACTTGTGGACCGTTTTTTACAAACTCAGCCATAAACCAAATGGAGGTAATACCAGTAACTAATAATAAAGTAATGAGTAAATGTTTGATGTTAAAGTATGATTTAAAACGTTTTGTTGCCCATAATACAAAACCACATAAGCCAAGTACAAGTAATGCCACAGGTCCTTTAGTTAATATGGCAAGTCCATTAAATATTCCCATAAATGTAAAGTGTTTGGTTCTACTTGCGGGGTTTATTAATGCTAAGTATAATTGGTAAATTGATAAGAATATAAAGTAGTTAAACCAAGGGTCGATAATGCCACTTTTGTAATATAAATGTGGTGTTAGTGATGCAGTAGTAAACAATATCCAAAGGGTGGCTAACCTATTATTAAAATGTGTTTTGCCAATATGAAAAAGCGTAACCAATACAAATACACCAGCAACAGCATTAGGGAAACGTGCAGCAAACTCATTTACCCCAAACAAATAATAACTTAAAGTTTGCAACCAAAAAAACAAAGGTGGTTTTTCCCAAAATGGTAAAAAATTAATTTGCACCCTAAAGTATTCTTTAGTTATCATCATTTCACGTGCCGATTCTGCGAAGTTTATTTCATCCCAATCAAACAAATGAACCGCTCCTAAAAAAGGCATAAATAACAACAATGCCCATAAAATTACTTTAATTAAATTATTGTTGTGCTGCACGTTTGGTGTTAATTATGGTGTAAATAAAAGTTACGCAAATTACCGCAACTATTGAACCTGCAATAACATCTTGAAAAAAATGTTGCAATAAATAAATACGTGATAGGCCAATTAATATTGCTATCAACAAATAAATAAATCCTAGTTTTTTATTGGTTGATATTAAGGCAAAAAATAAAAAAACAGCAAATGCACTTGTTGTATGTCCTGATGGAAAACTGTTTTGTGTATGCATAGTTACACCTTGTACAAAATGCAGTTGTGGGTAATTGGTCATTAATGCTGATGGCCTTAAATGGCCACTAAATACTAAATGTTTTAACAACTGTGTAATTATTGCTGGTGTGTAAAAACTAAATACACTTGGCCAAAAGTGTTTTTTATTAAATAGTAAAAATAAAATACATAATGCAGCCCCAAATAAACCATCGCCTACGTGGGTAAGGTAAAAAAACAAATAATCTAAGGGTAAATTATGCCAACTATTTACTTGTAAACTAATCTCAAATTGGGTGTAATTAAGTTGAATTACAGCAGCTAATGCCAAAAATATCAAATAGGGTATGTAAAACCACCGGTTTTCTGACAATGTTTTTTGTAAATTATTTACCCACATGCTACAAAAATGGGTGCTTAATTTTAATAAATGGCAATTTAGTAAAAAATAATCTTGCTGATAATCAGTAATATATTCTTATGTAAGGTACTTTGTATTGCATAGTACCTTTTGGTTTTTACATTTGTACGGCAATTAAGTAACCAATACACGGCTACCATACAAAGTAGCTTATTATTTAAAAATAGCTGATGATTTACTTAATTAATTTTAACAACAACAACATACATACAATATAAAAAATGAATGTAGAAAACTCGAAGGCACAAATGAAAAAAGGTATTTTAGAATACTGCATTTTGGCCATTATTAAGCGGGGTGAAGTTTATGCTTCGGATATTTTGGAGGAGCTAAAACAAGCCGAACTTATTGTGGTAGAAGGCACGCTTTATCCTTTATTAACCAGGCTTAAAAACGAAGGTCTATTAAGTTACCAATGGGTTGA
>JAGPCI010000050.1 GCA_018058165.1 Bacteroidia bacterium | reverse complement strand
TTCTACTAAATTACTACCATGGTTGGTTAATTTAATTTGTAAGTTTAATGGTTCGTTGGTTTTAATAAAGGGTGTAGTAAAATAAACCGAATCAATACTTAAGTTTTGGGCTGATTTGTTTTCTACTGGAATAAAGTTGTAGTTAATATTACTATCAGCATTTATCTGACTTAAATTAAACTGCGCATTTTGAAAATCGCTGATGTAAAAGGCATGGAAGTACCTCCCATTTGCTGCGCCAAATGCATTGTTTTGTTTTGAAGTAATATCAACCACGGTGGCACTTGCGGCAGTTGGCACTATGCCATCAATTCTATTGATAGCCTCAGTTTTAGTAACCACACGTTGCTCGCTACCAGTTAGCTCATTAGTAATTATTTGAAACTTATCATGGTTATCAAAAGCATTTACAATAGCACGTGCATTGTTTTTAGCCATCTCAAATAAGGCGCCATCACTACCTTGTGCATTCATACTAAAACTATTGTCAACAAAAATACTCACCATATTTTGGCCACCACTTTTGCTATTTTGCCCAATAGGTAAAAAAGGTTGAGCAAACGCTAACACCAATGCCGAGACGGCTAAAATACGGCACAACAAAATCAACAAATCCTTAAGTTTTTGTTTGGATTTGTTTTGTTCTTGCAATTGCTGCAAAAACCTAATGTCGCTAAAAACAATCTTTTTATAGCGCCTAAAATTAAACAAATGAATTATTATGGGAATGCTAATAGCAGCCAAAGCCCATAAAAAAGTAGGATATACAAATTGCATGCGCTGTAAATATACACAGTTTTACTTATTAAAGGCAAACCATGCATTAAGGCACTTTATAAAATATTAACTCTTAAAAGGTAAGTTCTAAATCTGTTAATGTTTGGTTGTTTAAAATATGGCCATCAATAATGCGCTCCACATCATTTAAAGTAACATGTCCGTAATAGGTGCCTTCTGGATAAATTACCAATGTTGGCCCATTGCTACAAGCATCTAGACAACCCGATCGTTGCGCCCTGATTTTGCCTTGCAAGCCTTTTTCTCTTAGTACTTCCTTAAATTTATTTACTAATTCCATTCCTCTAGCCTCACCACAGCAAGTTTTTCCTTCTGCTTTTTGGTTAGCGCAAATAAATATGTGTTTATCGTATCTCATGTTTTGCAAACATGGTGAATATTTTACAATAAATTATGATTTTTAAAAGATAAAAATAACCTCATTAATCAATATATTTGCGCCCACAATTATGGATTTATTAGCATTATTAACCTCTCCAGAGGCTTGGATTTCTTTAGTTACTTTATCGGTAATGGAGATTGTTTTAGGTATAGATAACGTGATATTTATTTCGTTAGTAACCAACAAACTCCCGCCTGAAAACCAAAATAAAGCCAGAAAAATTGGTTTGTTTTTAGCCTTATTTATTCGATTAATTTTACTATCAGTAATAAGTTATATTGTTAACGAAATGACTGAACCCATTTTTACCATTTTTGAACATGGGTTAAGTTGGAGAGATATAATTTTGTTAGCTGGAGGCTTGTTTTTATTATATAAAAGCACCGCTGAGATTATGGAATTACTTGAAGGACATGCTGGAGGCCAAGGTAAAAAAATTAATCCTACTTTTTGGAATGTAGTAATGCAAGTAATTGTAATTGATATTGTTTTTTCGTTTGATTCTATTATTACAGCAGTGGGTTTAGCAAAAGATTTACCAATAATGATTACTGCCGTAATTATATCGATGGTAATTATGCTGTTTTTTGCAACTGCAATTAGTAAGTTTATTGATAAACACCCAAGTATAAAACTACTTGCATTGGCATTTTTATTAACCATTGGTGTATTATTGGTAGCAGAAAGTTTTGGTCAGCATGTATCTAAAGGATACGTATATTTTGCCATGGCATTTTCAATAATGGTTGAAGTATTAAATATGCGCATGCGCAAAAAGAATGGCGACCCTGTGGAACTTAAAGATATTTATAAAGACCATTAAACAAAAGGGAATTAGCATTTTGCACCCTATAATTTTATTAAAATGATACCTGTTATTGTTAACTATTGGGGTAAAATAGCCTATCAAGAGGCATGGGATAAACAAGAAGAATTGTTTAAACTAAAAGTTGACCGTAAGTTTTTAAACCGAAGTTTACCTGATACTGAACAAATCTTACCACAAAATCATTTAATATTTTGCGAGCACCCGCATGTATACACATTAGGTAAAAGTGGTAGCCAAAATAACTTATTAATTAATGAAACGTTTTTACAAAAAATTGGTGCTACGTATGTTGCTATTAATCGTGGTGGCGATATTACTTACCATGGCCCGGGGCAAGTGGTGGGCTATCCTATTTTAGATTTAGAACAATTTTTTACCGATATACACAAATATTTACGTTTTTTAGAAGAAGCTATTATTTTAACCTTAGCTGATTATGGCTTAATAGGCGAACGTTACCAAGGTTACACAGGTGTTTGGCTTGATGCTGATAACCCACAAAAAGCACGTAAGATTTGTGCTATGGGCGTAAGGTGTAGCAGATGGATTACCATGCATGGATTTGCATTTAACATAAACACCAACCTCGATTATTTTAACCATATTGTGCCTTGTGGCATTACCGATAAACAGGTTACTTCACTCCAAAAAGAATTAGGACGAGAAGTTGATATGGAAGAAGTTAAAGAAAAGATTAAAATACATATTGCAGCCTTGTTTAATATGCTGTTGGTGTAAGTAGGGTTAGGGTTTTGCTCTGATATTTGAAATGTATTGCTATTTAAATTCGCAACTATTCTCAAGTCTTCATTTATAAATTTGCTGTTAATTTTAGTTTACCCGCATTTATTTTATTGTATTTCTTGATTCATTTTATAATTTTGACATAAGTTGTCAAAATGTGATTTTTAAAATGGATAATTTAGGAGAAACAATAAGAAAACTGCGAGAAGAAAAGCAATTGCCTTTGCGAACTGTTGCCGCATACCTCAACATAGACCAAGCCATTTTAAGTAAAGTAGAACGTGGACAAAGAAATGCGACCCGTGAACAAGTGATAAAACTTGCCAACTATTTTAAAATTAATGAAAGTGAATTGCTTGTTTCATGGCTTTCGGATAAGTTGGTTTACCAATTGGAAGACGAAGATTTAGCAACAAAAGCATTGCAAGTTGCAGAGGAAAAGGTGGCCTATATTGCATTTAAAAAAATGGACAGAAACGATATATTACAGCAACTAAAAAATGGGCTTAAAAATTTTATTCAAATAGATAAGGCATGGATTTATGGTTCATTTTCGAGAGAAGATGATGGTCCAAAAAGTGATGTAGATATTGCATTAAAAACAGATGAATCATTCACCTATTTTGATTTGGCAGAAGTGCAACATCAATTAGAAAAAAGGATTAATAGAAAAGTAGATATTGGCTTTATAGATTCATTTAAACCATATATTTTAGACCACGTAAAGCCTGATTTAAAGCTTATCTATGAAAAATAGTCATATTGAAAGCCAACAAAGGCTAATGCATATTGAGCAGGCCATTGCTGATATTGAGAAATTTACAGTGGGAGAAAATCTAACAACTTTTTGCGAAAATGATATGCTTCATGATGCTGTAATGATGCAGTTTATAATTATTGGTGAAGCTATTATACATGTTGAAGCTGAAAAGCTAGCTAAGTATAACTATCCTTGGTATAAAGTAAAATCGTTCAGAAATATGATAGCTCATGAGTATTTTAATATTAAACTATCTGCTGTTTGGCACATTATTGAAAACGATTTAGAACAGCTAAAAACCGTAGTGCAAAACATTTTAGCTAACGAATTTAAACAATAAGCTATTCCATAATCACCAATATAAACACCCCCATCAAAACCAAATACTGTCCCCGAAAAAACATTTATAAACGTTTATACACGGAACAACTTTTTTAAAATCTAAATTAAGTTTCTACTTTCGTGCTTTATGACCAAAGCAAGTGTACATCATTCAAACATTACCCGTTTTGATAATGGGCAATTAACCCAAACCGTTGATTTATTAGCCATAGAAGAACCTATGGAAATTAGGTTAGGCTATGGCCCCGTTGATGCCCGATTGCAAAAAAGTATTTCGGTTACTATGCGTACTCCTGGGCATGATTTTGAATTGGCTCTTGGTTTTTTGTTTACCGAAAACATAATCACCAACCCAACTGATATATACAAAATTCAATATTGCACAGAACTTAATACCTTACAAAATCTCGAAAATATAGTTCGGGTTGAGTTAAATCCGAATGTTGAAATTGACCTATCAAAACTAAACCGAAACTTTTACACCACCAGCAGTTGCGGGGTTTGTGGTAAAGAAAGTATAGAAGCCATTAGTACAAACTGTGCAGTTATAGCCATTAACAATGATGTATTTGTGAGTGCAAATACCATAACTACCCTGCCCGATAAATTAAGACAACAACAAAGTGTTTTTGAACACACAGGCGGTATTCATGCGTGTGCGTTATTTACTATTGATGGAGAATTATTGTTGTTGCGCGAAGATGTGGGCAGGCACAATGCCCTCGATAAATTAATTGGCGCATCCATATCAAACCAAAATATTTTACTTAAAAATACGGTATTGCTTTTAAGTGGCCGTGCAAGTTTTGAGTTGTTACAAAAAGCTGCAATGGCAGGTATTTCGGTAGTTTGTGCTGTAGGTGCGCCAAGTAGTTTGGCGGTGCAAACAGCTTTGCAATTTAACATTACACTGATTGGTTTTTTGCGCAACCAACGATTTAATATTTATGCTTTACCACAACGTATAACCTTATAAACTATGCAAACATCTACCCCACCCGAAAACACACTATTTAACCTAGCAACCGAAGTTATAAAATACACTTCGTGTAACTTGTTTTTAACCGGAAAAGCAGGCACAGGTAAAACTACTTTTTTAAAACAAATAAAAGACGAAGCCCAGAAAAACGTTGCCATTATTGCACCTACAGGTGTTGCTGCAATAAATGCTGGAGGTGTTACCATGCATTCGTTTTTTCAATTACCATTTAATTTATACCTACCTAAAGAAACCAATATTTTTGGTAATAATGCTACCGTAGATAAACATCAACTGTTAAAAAACCTACGTTTTAACCGCGATAAAATTGAGTTGCTTAACGAGTTAGAGTTGCTTATTATTGATGAAGTAAGTATGGTTAGGGCCGATTCGCTTGAGGCTATAAACGATATTTTACAATATGTAAGGCGAACCAACAAACCCTTTGGTGGCGTGCAAGTGTTGCTTATTGGCGATTTGTTTCAGTTGCCACCAGTTGTGGGCGATGATGAGTATGAAGTAATGAAAAAAGAATACCCAAGTCCGTTCTTTTTTAGTGCGCCAGTTATTCGTCAAAACCCACCATTATTTATTGAGCTTAAACAAGTGTATAGGCAAAAAGAAGAAAACTTTATAAACTTGCTAAACAACATTAGAAACAACAGTTTAACTGCTGCTAATTTTGATGATTTAAGCAACAGACACATTTCAAAAAACACACCGGATAACGAACATAGCATTACCTTAACCACACACAACCGCATGGCCGATGCCATTAACCAGCGCGAGTTGGCGAAATTACCCGGAAAAACGGCTCAATATAGTGGTGCTGTAATTGGCGATTTTTCAGAAAAAGCCTTGCCCACCGAATTGGATTTACAGCTTAAGCCTGGAGCACAAATAATGTTTGTTAAAAACGATTCGAGCCACGAAAAACGCTACTTTAACGGCAAATTGGCCACTGTTAAATATGTAAGCACAGAAAGTATTAGGGTTGAGTTTAACGACACCAAAGAAGTGTTTGAACTTGAAAAAGAAAAATGGACAAATATTAGGTACAAACTAAATAAAGAAACCAACAAACTTGAAGAGGAAGAATTGGGTAGTTTTACACAATATCCTATTAGGTTGGCGTGGGCAATTACCATACATAAAAGCCAAGGGTTAACGTTTGATAAAATTGTGGTTGATGCCGGAAGTTCGTTTGCTGCTGGCCAAGTTTACGTGGCTTTAAGTCGTTGCCGCACATTAAGTGGCATAACATTGCTGTCGCACATTACGCCATCTAGCATTCAGTCTGATAATAGAATTACAGCATTTGCACAACAGGAAAACAGTACTGAATTTATTGAGAAAAAACTGGCTGAAGAAAAACCAAAATATACCACACAACTACTTTTAAAAACCTTTGATTGGAGTAAATTATTGGTGCAATTAAACTTTTACAATGAGTTAACCAATGCTAAAAAATTGCCCGAAGATGGTATGCTTAAAAGTGTTTCGGCTGAGCTATTAGAAAGAGCTACAGCACAGCAGCTAATTGCCGATAAATTTGTTAAACAATTAGAAGATATTTTATTTAGTGAGCAAATAAACGAAACACTATTAATTGAGCGTGTAACTAAGGCTAAAGCTTATTTTGCCAATGCTATAAAAAAGGAATTGATTGACCCAATTAATAAAATTCAATCGTTTTTAACAGGCAAGGTAAAGGTTAAACAATTTACCAATCAAACCAACGAATTAGAAACTTTACTTTGGAAAAAACTAAACCAGGTTCAGCGCATAACTTTTGGCAGTTATACTTTTGATATTCCTTTAATTGAACAAACTAAAAATGTTGCTAAAACCGAATCAAAATCAACCAAACCAGAAAAAGGTGGTTCTAAAAAGTTAAGTTTAGAAATGTATATTCAGGGATTAACCTTAATAGAAATTGCCCAACATCGCGGAATAACAACAGGTACAGTCGAAAATCATTTGGCAGATTTTGTTACTACTGGCCAAGTAAATGTGTTTGATTTTATTACCCAAAGCGAACTTGATTTGATAGAAAAAGCGTCTCAAAACCCAGATAACACCAGCATATCATTAATAAAAAACCAGGTAGGCGAAACATTAAGTTACACGCAAGTTAAAATGGGAATAAATTACTTAAATTCGAAAACCAATAAATAATTAAACGTATGAAAATTCGTATAAAAGGTAACAGCATCAGATTAAGGTTAACCCAAACAGAAGTTGCTAACTTTGCCCAACACGGACAAATAATAGAACAAACTGAATTTATAAATGCTACTTTTTCGTATGTTTTAAAAAGCAGTAATGATGTTTCAAACCCAACTGCTACACTTAACAATAATACTATAACACTGCAAGTACCCGCTGCCATTGCAAATAATTGGACAAGCACAAACCTTATTGGTTTTGATACCAAACAACCTTTAAATAACGGTAATGAATTGTTTATTTTGGTTGAAAAAGACTTTGTGTGCCTTGATAATACATTAGAAGACCAAAGCGATAATTACCCAAACCCAAATGCCGAGTGTTAAGCAAAAATTGTTGTCAAATTCGTTGATATCACATTAGCATTATAAAAAAAAATGGCCTTTAAATAATTTTAAAGGCCATTTTTTTGTCATTAATTGGAGTTATTCCAATTGTAATTATTTTCCATCAACTACAAAGGTAATTGGGTTATCTACTTTCTCTTTTAAAATGCTGTATTTAACCACATCTCTCATATCGCTTACATATTTAAACTTTAATCCTTTAGTATAAATTTTAGCAATATCATCCACATCTTTTTTATTCGATTCGGGCAATAAAATTTCGGTGATACCAGCGCGTTTTGCTGCTAATATTTTTTCTTTAACACCTCCTATCGGCAATACTTTGCCTCGTAAAGTTATTTCGCCTGTCATGGCCAATTGCGATTTAACTTTGCGTTGAGTAAATAAGCTGGTTAATGATGTTAAAATAGTAACCCCAGCCGATGGCCCATCTTTAGGAACAGCACCAGCCGGAACGTGAATATGCACATCGTATTTATTAAACAATGCCACATCAATTTTAAAATCTTGGGCATGTGCTTTAAGGTAAGTTAATGCTGTAATTGCCGATTCTTTCATTACATCACCAAGTTTACCTGTTAAAGTAAGTTTGCCTGTTCCAGGAGTTAAACTACTTTCTATAAATAAAATCTCACCACCAACAGATGTCCAAGCTAAACCAGTAACTACACCTGCGTTGCTATTATCTGCATAAGTTTCCTTATCAACTTTTTCAACCCCTAAAATTTTGCTAAGGTTATCTGCCGAAACCGATAGATGTTTGGCATTGTTCATCACCTTTTCTTTAGCCGTATATCTGGCTAATTGGGCAATTTGTTTATCTAAACCACGCACCCCGCTTTCACGTGTATATTGGTCTATAATTTTTTCGAAAGCCTTGCTGTCTACTTTTAAATCAGACACTTTTAGTCCGTGATTTTCGAGCTGTTTTGGCAACAAATATTTATGGGCAATTTGTACTTTCTCTTCTAATGTGTATCCATTAATTTCAATAATTTCCATCCTGTCTAATAAAGCAGGTTGAATACTATCAAGCGAGTTTGCAGTAGCAATAAAAAGCACGTTGCTTAAATCGTATTCAATCTCTACAAAGTTATCATGAAAAGTATTGTTTTGTTCAGGGTCAAGCACTTCAAGCAATGCACTTGAAGGGTCGCCACGCAAATCTCTACTTATTTTATCAATCTCATCAAGCACAAAAACAGGGTTACTCGATTTTACTTTTTTAAGGTTTTGAATAATACGGCCAGGCATAGCACCAATGTATGTTCTTCTGTGTCCCCTAATTTCACTTTCATCATGCAAACCACCTAAAGCAATACGCGCATATTTACGGCCAAGTGCTTTGGCAATACTTTTACCCAAACTAGTTTTACCAACTCCTGGAGGGCCATATAAACAAAGTATTGGGCTTTTCATATCGCCTTTTAGCTTTATTACAGCTAAGTATTCAAGTATACGTTCTTTAACTTTTTCTAATCCAAAATGGTCTTGATCTAAAATCTTTTTAGCGTTTTTTAAATCAAAACTATCAACTGTAAAATCATTCCAAGGCAGGTCTAAAAGCAATTGCAAATAACTATGTTGCACACCATAATCTGGTGCCATGGGATTCATTCTGCGCAGGCGTTCAACTTCTTTTTTAAATGCCTCTAAAACTTCTTTGCTCCACTTTTTTTCTTCACCTAATTTTAAAAAACCATCAATGTCGCGCTCGGGCGAATCGCCACCCAGCTCTTCTTGTAGCGCTTTTATTTGCTGCTGCAAAAAGTAATCACGTTGTTGCTTATCAAGGTCGCCTTTTACTTTGGTTTGAATTTGATTTTTTAGTTTCAGCATCTGAATTTCTTTACTCAAATGGCCTAAAACCTTGTTACCTCTAACGGTAAAATCATCCAATTCTAGCAGTTGTTGTTTGGCAGTTAAATCAACATTTAGGTTTGAAGAAATAAAGTTTAACAAGAAACTTGGGCTATCAATATTTTTTAAAGCAATACTTGCTTCGGTAGGAATATGTGGCGACAATCCAATAATTTGATTGGCTAAATCTTTAACAGAAGAAATTAAAGCATCTGTGTTTTCGCCAACGGCCATTGCTCCTTCGTTAAACGAAGCAATTTTTGCTACAAAATAGGGTTCAGTTTGTATGCACTCTTCAATTCTAAAACGTTTTTTGCCTTGAATAATAACAGTAGTGCTACCATCGGGCATACGTAACATTTTAATAATTTGTGCTACCGTACCAACCTTGTGCAAGTCTTTAAATTCGGGGTCTTCAATATCCGAATTGGTTTGAGCAACCACACCAACCAACTTAGTTCCTTTGTGTGCATCTTTTATTAAATTTATAGACTTATCTCTACCAACTGTAATTGGAATTACTACCCCTGGAAATAAAACAGTGTTGCGCAACGGCAAAATTGGCAGCGTTTCGGGCAAAATTTCCTTATTCATTTCATCTTCTTCCTCTTGAGAAAGCAGTGAAATAAATTCTGGGTTATCGTTATCATCATTTATAACACCTGATAACATGAAGTTTAAATCGTTATTTATATCCATCTAATAATTATTATTAAGGGTTAAAAGCATAGGGCTGTCAATTATTCAATCACTATGCCAAGTATTGCAAAATACATATTGTTGACTATATTGCATACATCAAATATAAAGTATGAAAAAAATAATACTAAGTACCATTATTTCCTTATTTGGAGTTGCCGCAATGGCACAATCTACCATACAACCTGTTAAAAAAAGTGCAGTACCCGAACAAGTTATTAAATCGTACCTCAGCCAAAATTCTGCCGGTGCAATTGATTCTATTTGGGAGAAAGAAACTGTTACTATTTACAAGGTAAAATACTTAGACAATAACCGCAATTACGAATCGCAATTTAGTGCAGATGGCAAATGGATTAGAACTTACACAATTATTGATGCCAACGAATTGCCTTTATTGGTAGTTAATCAGCTACAAACCATGTATCCAGAATATACCATAACAAAAGCATCAATCGAATTGAGTAGCAATGGTAAATTATATTCGGTAAACATAACCAAAGGAAAAGATACTTTAATTGAGTATTTTTTAATGAATGGTAAATCGTTTAAAAACTAATTAAAAAACATTTAAACCTAGAGCGACTTTATTAATTTAAAGTCGCTTTTTTTGTGGGTTGATGTTATTTTTTGAGGTTGATTTAAATTAAAACGGATAACCTATACCAAAGTTAAAGTTGATGTTATTAAACAACCAACTTCTATCAAAGTTATTGATAACAAAACGGCTTCCTTCGTTGTAAGATGGGTCGTATAATGGAATGGCAAAATCGAGCCTAATTAAAATAATTTCAAAATTTAATCGCGTGCCAAATCCTGTTCCCACACCAAACTCTTTCCAAAACCTATTAAACTCAAAATTTGCCAAAGGCCTTGTTTCATCTTTTTTACTCATCCAAACATTACCTGCATCAACAAAAACAGCACCTTCAAGCCATTTATTATACATATTAAACCTAAACTCAGCATTTGCTTCAAGCTTAATATCTCCGCTATAATCTACTTGTCCGGCTTTATAATAACCACCAGGGCCAATAGAACGAGGCAACCATGCCCTTAAACTGTTAGCGCCACCCACCCAAAATCGTCTTTCAAAAGGTAAATATTTTGGCGAATTGCCATACGGAATTCCAATGCCCGTGTATAACCTAAACACCGTTGCGTTGTTTTCGTCAATAATATTATTGTACCTAAAATCGAAAGCAGTTTTTGCAAATTGCGAATAATTTACACCTAATAAATTATAAGTATTTGTTGCATTTAATGGGGTGTTAAGCATTTTATTTAACAAGGTGGCTGTGTTGCCACTTAACTCAAGCACATCCCACCGCAGGTAAATGTAATTTTTGTTTTTATTTTTTAACTTATTAGAGTACACAAAACCAAACCTGCTACCAATTATTAAGTTGTTGCTAAACATACTAAATAGGTATATATCAGTATTAATTAACCCACGCAAAGTATCAGAGTTTACTGCATTTTTGGTAAAACTAACCTCTAAAGGAGTAATATAATAAGATACATACTTTTTATTAAGTTGATATATAAACCCCGATGTAAAAACCTGTCTTTCAAAATTGGTATTTAACTCGTAAATGGCCGAAGTTGTTAAAATTGATTTAGTACTTACAAAACGATAACCTCTATCCATTTTAGGCAAAAACAATAACCTAGGAAAAGTTAAACTTGCTGTTAAACTTTGTTCTGTAGCATTAAACCAGCGGCTACCATCTAACCGGCCTTGCGCCTCAAAAGAAGTGCGGTAAGTAAGCTTAAATAGTTCGGCATTTTTAAACGAGTTGCGGTTATTAAATTGCAAAATTGCAGCAACACCAAAGTTGCCCGCACTTGATGATTGGTTTGTAAATGTGTTGTTTTGGTCGCTTAAAATGGCTTGTGGCTCAATAATGTAATTGTACTTTACATCTGGCGAAAGCCTAATTTGGTAATCGATATATTGTGTATCGTTAAGCAAGTATGTTTTAGGTACAATGTTTATAAACCTAAATACAGCCAAATCGCCCAGCCTATTATAAGTAGTATTTAATGCAAGCTGATTAAATGGCTTAGCTGGTTTTAAAAATATGTTTCTATCTAAAATTTGCGGGTTAAGTTTATACTTATTTGATACATAAAAAAATGCTGGGGTATTTATGGTGTCTTTATTTTTGTATTCAGATATATCGTAATTAGGTTCAATGTTTACATACACATTTTTTGTATAATGAATTTTGTGTGTTTCGTACATGCTTTTATTAAGTATAATTAGCGAAACATTTGCTTGCCAATTATTATTTGCCGTATCTACATCAAATCCTGTAAACTCGTTGCTAAATGTATAGTATCCACTATTACGCAGTAGTGTTACAATTCGTTTTTGTTCTTCAAGCAGTACCTCTTGCACTAGCCTATTCCCTTTTTTTATTAAAGCATCTTTTTCGTTTGCTTTTAAAATTTTGTATAAATTTTTATCAGCACAATTAATGCGGTAACTAGCAATGTGGTAAACGGTATTGGTATTAATTTGATATTGAACTTTAGCCCTTTGTCTTCGTGTTTTAACGGTATAAGTTATTTCAGGATAATAAAACCCATTGCTTCGCAAATAACTCTTCATGCCTTTAATTGACGATTCTATAAAAGCAGTATCAAGAATAACAGGCAGTTCGCCATATTTATCACGCATATAATTACCCAACTTACTATCAGGGTGTTTAGCACCAAAATAATACATGCGCAGTTTTAGCTTAGTAATTCCTAAAA
>JAGPCI010000049.1 GCA_018058165.1 Bacteroidia bacterium | reverse complement strand
TGTAAAATGTATGATTTGCATGCTGCCACAAATAAACAAAAAAATTTATTGCATATAGGCTGATTTAAATTATCTGGTTAATAGTTACCGATATGTTGACTAATGGTAGATAACAATTAGGCTGGTAATTTTTTTTTGCCAAAAAAAGTAGACACTTTTACCACAAAGTTTTAAACTATGGCAAAGATTTTAATTATTGATGATGAGAAAGCAATTCGTACCACGCTAAAAGAAATTTTAGAGTACGAAG
This sequence comes from Bacteroidia bacterium, assembly GCA_018058165.1. Lineage (GTDB taxonomy): Bacteria > Bacteroidota > Bacteroidia > UKL13-3 > UKL13-3 > UBA6183. The sequence goes on along the minus strand of JAGPCI010000049.1, from coordinate 12,542 downwards.
GTTATATTGTAGATGAAGCCGCTGATGGGCAAACTGGACTAGACAAAATAGAAAACGAGGATTACGAGGCGGTTTTATGTGATGTAAAAATGCCTAAAATGGATGGACTTGAAGTGTTAACTAAGGTTCAAGAGTTTGATGATGAAATTCCGTTTATTATGATTTCTGGTCATGGTACAATAGAAACTGCTGTAGAAGCAACCAAAAAAGGCGCTTATGATTTTATATCAAAACCACCAGATTTAAACCGCTTGCTAATAACTTTACGCAATGCCATCGACCGTAAAAGTATGGTGGTAGAAAACAAAGTTTTAAAAAGAAAAGCCAGCAAAACCCGCGAAATTATAGGTGAAAGCCCTGCGATAATGAATATTATTGAAACCATTGAGAAAGTAGCACCTACTGATGCGAGGGTTTTAATTACGGGAGATAACGGCACAGGAAAAGAATTGGTAGCAAGGTGGATTCATGAAAAAAGCAATCGTGCTCGTAATACTTTAATTGAAGTTAATTGTGCTGCAATACCTACCGAGTTAATAGAAAGCGAATTATTTGGACATGAAAAAGGTGCATTTACTTCGGCCTTAAAACAACGTATTGGTAAGTTTGAGCAAGCACATGAAGGCACTTTGTTTTTAGATGAAATTGGCGACATGAGCTTAAGCGCACAAGCAAAAGTATTACGTGCTTTGCAAGAAAATAAAATTATACGTGTAGGTGGCGAAAAGGATATTGAAGTAAATGTACGTGTAATTGCGGCCACCAATAAAGACTTACTTAAAGAGATTGAAAAAGGCAATTTTAGGATGGATTTATACCACCGTTTAAGTGTAATTTTAATTCATGTACCCGGCTTAAACGAGCGCAAAGATGATATACCTTTATTGGCTGAAAAATTTGTAAAGGAAGTTTGTGAAGATAGTGGTGTTCCTAAAAAAACATTTACACCAGGTGCGCTTAACGAGTTAAAGAAAATGAACTGGAGTGGAAACATTCGTGAGTTAAGAAACCTTGTAGAGCGGTTAGTAATATTAAGCGGACAGCGCATATCAGAAGATGATGTGATAAAATATGCTAGCCCAAGCCATAGCCAAACTAGCGAAAAAAGTGTGTTCGAAAAATTCTCGACTTTACAAGAATTTAAAGACCATGTAGAAAAAATATTTATTGAAGAAAAACTTAAAAAGAATGGTTGGAATGTGGCTAAAACATCTCAAGAAATTGATATACAAAGAAGTCATTTATACAACAAAATAGAAAAATACAGTTTACGCAGAGGCGAAGTAAGCGACAATAATTCGTAATAAAATTACACCGTTCAAGTTCAGTAAAAACTTATTGAACTTGAACATTTACTTTATGATTGGAACCGATTTACAACTGGCTATAAATTTGCTTAATCAAGGTAATTTAGTAGCAATACCTACCGAAACTGTTTATGGCTTGGCAGCCAATGCTTTTAATGCAAATGCGGTGGCTAAAATTTTTGAAGCTAAAAATCGGCCTTCGTTTAATCCATTAATTATACATACAGATAGTATTAAAAAGCTTGAAGAATGGGGCTTACTTATACCTGAAAATATGCTTTTATTGGCCAAGCATTTTTCACCTGGGCCACTTACTTATGTAATTCCAAAAAGCAATCAAATTCCCGATATTGTTACGGCAGGAACAAATGCCGTTGCTGTGCGAATTCCAAATCATAACCTTACATTAAACTTACTTAGCCAATTAAATTACCCATTAGCGGCACCAAGTGCAAACCCAAGCGGATATGTTAGCCCTACAACAGCTTTGCATGTTCAAAATCAACTAGGCGAAACAATCCCTTATATTTTAGATGGAGGTGCCTGTAATGTAGGATTAGAATCTACCATTATTAGTTTTTTAACTGATACCCCAACAATTTTAAGACATGGTGGAATAACCATAGAACAAATTGAAAATATAATTGGTAAAGTAATAGACAAGCCTGGCGAAGCTGGAGATAAAATAACAACCGATAACCCTGTTGCACCTGGCCAATTAGCTAGGCATTACGCCACCAAACACACCTTAATACACGACAATCCCAATATCCATTTAAGCAAGTTTAATACAGCTAGGGTTGCAATCATATCATTTAGCCAAACATATGCTGATGTGCCTAATCATTTGCAATTTGTATTATCGCCAAACAAGGATTTGGCAGAAGCTGCACAAAAATTATTTAGCACCATGCGTTTGGTTGATGAATTAGATGTTGATGTAATTTTAGCCGAAAAGTTTCCAGACTCTGGACTTGGCAAAGCCATTAATGATAGGCTAAAAAGAGCTTCGGTTAAGTAGTATTTGATAAAAGTTGATTGCAAATTTGTTGTATTATTTACGAATAGAACAACAATAACTCAACTAATAAGAATCCAAAAAAGCTATGCTACAGGCAATTCAATATAAAAATGTGAGCCTAATCCTTCGGCACTATTAAACCAAATACGGCCTTTATGAGCATCAATTATTTGTTTTGTTATTGCCAACCCCAATCCATAAGATTGCTCTCCACTTGTACCACTTCTACCAGCACCAGAGTACATATTAAATAACTTTTCTTTAATATTATCGGGTATTCCAATTCCATTATCTTTAACAGATATCTGAACTGTTTGAGGTGTGGATTGAACTGCTCTTATTATAATTTCGGAGTTGGGTCTACTAAATTTTATTGCATTAGAAACAAGGTTATTAATTACACGAATTATTTTTTCTTCATTAATTAATATCTCATTATCAACGGCAGTAAGTGTTAATGTTTGTTGTTTTTTTATAGCTTGTGATTGCATAATATGTACGCAATACTCTAATAATTTTTTTACAGAAACAGCCTTCTTTTCTAGGTTAGTATGAGACCTATTCATTTCAAGTAAATCCTCTATAAACTCTAACGCATTATCACCCGCCTTCTCTACCATACCAACATACTCTTTCATCTCTTCTGGTGATAAATCATCATATTGCATAAGCCTAACCAAACTTACAATTCCTGCAATCGGGCTTCGTAAATCGTGTGCAACAACTTTCATCATTTGCACATTTTCTTGCTGAATACTTTGTAACGAATTAAGACTGCTTTTTAACTTATCATTACTATCGTTAATACGTTTGTTTAGTTCTGTAAGCTCGTTAATATGCTTATTGTTTTGCAACCTTCTTCGAAGTAACAAAGCAACTATCAATACACCCATTATAGCCGTTAATATAGAATACAAAAGGAACTTGTTTTTTAGTGCATTTTTTTCTTTTAAAAGCTTTAACTCGTAGCTCGTTTCTAGGTTATTAAACTCTTGTAAAAAGTCTTTGTGTGAATTAATGCTATAAGCACTATTTAATTTTAAAGAATCGGCTAGCGCATAATATTCATCTTGATAAGCAATGGCTGCTTTTAAATTATTAGTTTGTAAATTGTATTCGTAATTAAGCTTGGCCAATCTTTGTTCGGCAAGATGAGATACTGCTTGTTCTTTTATATCGTGTTTAACATCACTAATTAATCTATTACATTCATTAATTCTATTGGTATATAAATATAACGTAGCCAATTTGATTTTGGTTAATGTAGCATCAGCATTTTCATACCCAGGCTTCGTGTTAATTCTAATACTTTCTTTTAATGCTTCTTCTGCCTGTATATATTTTTTTTGAAGTATGTACACCCCACCTTTATTACCTAAGAGTAATCCATACAATTTTTCTTCCATTATACTACCAAAATTATTGTAAGTAAAATGAAATAACTTAATAGCAGAGTCGGTATAAATAATTGCACTATCTAATTGGTTTAATCTTTCAAAACAGATGGCAATATTGCTTAAATTAGATCGCTGCCTACTTAAAACATTTGCAGAGTCGCGATTACATTTAGTCTCATCAATCGATTGTTGTTTTATTTGATAGATTGCATCATTATATCTGCCCTGTTGATACAGCAATGTTACTATAGTATTGTGATATAGATGCCTCATGCAATAATCACCTAATGAGTCTACAAGCAGTTTACCTTTATAATAGTAGGAAAACGCCTTGTCAAAATTTTTCTTTTGAAACTCAACCCTTCCTTTAGTAAAAAGTGCTGCAATTATATGATTTTGATATTGATTCGGAAAGTCGGCCAATAGAGCAAGTAAACTATCGTTGTATTTATCTGACAACTCAAAATCATTCCATTTATGAAAAGCTGTACCAGCCAAAAGTGCCAATCGTTCTATTTTAAAATGTATGTTATCCTTGAACTGGTTGTAATATAATGAATCTAAAAATGGCTTTAATAATTCCGTTTTATTAGAGTCAAGCATTCCATATCCTTCCTTAACGTACTTCGCTATTAAGGTATCTACATTTACATGACTAGTAGAATAGGAATTTTGGTTGCTGTTACAAGCAAACAACATTCCTAAAACAAATAATAAACAAGTAAAATATATCTTCAAGGTTTAATCAATTATTAATATAATTAACAACTACTTTCACGAAAGTTTACCAACTTTCTATAACTTAAGTTTTTTGCAATAGTAGCTTTTAAATACAACCAATACGCAAAACTTATACTAACGTCAATTTTATACAATAACTGACAGCAGGTAGGCAATTTGTTAGCTAATTCACTTTAACACTTTTATTAATAACCAACCCCATTTAATCAATCCAACTTTAATCCACTTTAACTTTTGGATAGTAAATATCAACCGAAAATATTTACTAGGGCAGGCTGTTAGATGAAACCAAACACAGTTATTAAGCTGTGTAATTAACAATTTATTGGCAGGATAACGGATTACTATAGAATCAAAAAAAGTAAACATTTGTTTAAACCAGTCAGTTGTGTAGTTAACCTTTATGTGGCGGTTTAAATAATTGGCGAGTTTTATTTGTGCATCGGTATCTAAGTTTGGTAATAAACTAGCAATATGGGTAAGTTTGATTTTTGTGTTTAAAGTAGCTACAGAATCAATGTTTTTTTGATGTGTGCCATGGTGGTATCGGTACTTAATTAATGGAATATTTAAATTGGCCAATTTAGTTTTTGTACAAACATCAACCCAAAGCGCTAAATCTTCGGCAAACTGAAAATTAGTATTGTATTCAATTTGATTTGCTTTTAAAAATGAACTTCGAAACATAATGCTTGGATGCACGAAGGGCGATGCATTAAGCATGTGCCAAACAATATTATTATGTGTGGTTGGTAATTTTCGGGTTTTTCCATTAACACCTATGTATTGTGTACCTAATATACCAACTTCAGGATGTGCAAGTAAATATTCTAACTGAAGCGAAATTCTATTATTTAAACTCTCATCATCAGCATCCATGCGGGCTACAAAGGATCCATTTGCAATACTTAACCCGTAATTTAGAGCTGCTACAATACCTTTTTGTTCTTTAAAATCTACAAAAACAATTCTGCTATCGGGGTATGATGTAATGATGTTTTTACTATCATCAAAACTACCATCATTAATTATAATAAACTCTAAGTTTTTATGCGTTTGATTTAAAATACTATCAATTGCAATTGATAAATATGGTGCAGCATTAAACACTGGCATAATTACAGAAACCAATATTTGGCTGGAATTATTTTGCACGATTAACCTCCTGCAATAATTTGTTAAATTGACTTAACTGCACATTAGCACCAAATTTAGCAGCGGCTATCACCCCAGATTTTTCCTTTAATGCAGAAATATCAGGCGTATTTAAAAGTTTTTTAAACGCCTCCGCTAACTGATCAATATTATTGGGTTCAATTAAAAATCCATTTCCATCAACCATATCTATCAACCCGCCAGTTTGCGAAAATATTACCGCATTTTTATTTGCAATAGCTTCTAACGAAAACATTGAAACCCCTTCGTAGATTGAAGGTAAAACAACCACATCATTATTTTGCAAATAATACAACACCTCTTCATGCGACAGTTGTTTAATTACTTTAACAAAAGAGAATGCTTTACTATTATGGTAAAAATAACTATGCATTTTTCCGTTTCCAACAATAGTAAATGAAGCGTTCTTAGCTTCCATTTCGTCAGTTATAAGTGGTAAAACTTTTAATATTAATTCGAACCCTTTTTGTTTATAGCCTTCCTCATCCATGCGACCAAGCATAAAAAACCTTAGGTTGTTATTATTAACACTTTGTGTATTGGTGGATAACTGCACAGTATTGGTTACAACAGTATTGGTTATACAACTTTTATTATATAGTACGCTTTGTGCTGCATAGTTTAAATGATAAGCATTGGTAGCACACAGGTGTTTTATTTTTTTGCCCGAAAAGTATTTCCAAAACCACCTGCGCAATTTGTATTTTTTATGAGTGCCAAAGTGTAAATATTCTGTGTCGCTTGTTGAATGAAACCTTACTACAGTTTTATTTAAAATTTTATGAGGTAAAAAGTATGTTAATAGTGGTGCATCACCCGTTTCAATAAAAATTAATTGATAATGATTTTGTTGATTTAAGCGAGCTAATTTTTGGGCAAGTTTTTTAAAGTGATAAAACAACCCTATTCCCCAAATATTAAGCTCAGGATTATACCTAAAAACTTGCAATTTTGGATGGTGTAACACTTCTTCTTGGTTGTTGGGCAATACGCAAGGTGTAAGCACATCAACCCCAAAACCATTGTTTAGTAAATTATTTATTAAGCCTGCAAAAGCATGTGTATACCCACTATTTTGGGGCAAAAACACCGGACAGTATATAAGTATTTTACTGTTATCCATGTGTAATTATTTTATTGGCTTGATGCAAAGCCGCTGCAATAACTTGATGCATATCGTAGTATTTATACTCTGCCAAGCGGCCACCAAAAATAACATTGGTTTGTTGGCTTGCTATTTTCTTATATTGAGTGTATAGGTTATTATTTAAATCATCATTAATCGGGTAATAAGCTTCTCCACCTCTTTTATAGGTTTCAGGATACTCGAAAGAAACAACCGTATGTGTAACATCTTTCCAATCGAAGTGTTTATGTTCAACCACACGAGTGTATGGTAAATTGGGAGAGGTATGATTAAACACTGCATTGTTTTGAAAATCGCTAACATCTTCCATCAACACATGGTCAAACCTTAACGAGCGATATTGCAACTCGCCTAATTGATAATTAAAATATGCATCAATTTTACCAGTGTAAACAACTGTATTTGCTTGGCTCAACCAATATTCTTTATCTAAAATAAAATCTGTATCAAGCCTAACTTCAATCCCTTCAAGCAAACCTTCGGTAAGTTTATTATATCCACCAACAGGAATTCCTTGATAAGTATCGTTAAAATAATTGTTATCAAAAGTAAATCGTAAAGGCACACGTTTTATTAAAAAAGCAGGTAATTCATCACAACTTCTTCCCCATTGTTTTTCGGTATAATGTTTAATCATTTTTTCGAAAATTGTAGGGCCAACCATTGCCAAAGCTTGCTCTTTTAAGTTTGTTGGTTTGATGTTTTTATAAGGAGCTGTTTCTAATTCTATTTTATGTTGAGCTTCCTTTTCATCAGTAATTCCCCAAAGTTGTTTAAAAGTATTCATATTAAATGGAAGGTTATACACCTCATTAAAATACTTTGCTTTAGGCGAATTTATAAATGGATTAAACTTTACAAATTGATTAACAAAATCCCAAATCCTTTTATCGTTGGTATGAAAAATATGCGCGCCATATTGATGAACTTGAATTCCACCAACATCCTTACAATACGTATTACCTCCAATATGATTGCGCTTATCAATAACCAAACACTTTTTTCCAGCCCTGTGCATGGTGTGTGCAAAGGTTGCTCCATATAAGCCAGCGCCAACAATTAGGTAATCGTAGCTCATTTGTTTAATTTATTTTTAACAGTAACAATTGCTTGATTTACAAACTCGTTTTTAAACCAAAAGTGTTGTAAACTTAAATAAATAATTGCACAAGCTGTTAAGCTACCAACAATAATTAAAGAAGGACTAGTAAGGTATGTTTTAAATAACCATATTAATGGCAAAAATGTAACACAGGCCGCAAAATCGCGTGCAAATCGTTTGGTATTAAACCTAATTGCAAACTTTTTAAACGCAAAATAAAAGGTAACCAAAGTTACTATCCCTTCGGTAATTACAATTGCAAGTGCAGCTCCGTTATGTGCAAACTTAGGCACCAAAATAACATTTAAAACAACATTAATTAGCATACCGATAAACACACTTTTTAATACCAATTTATCATTACCCGAGGCCGATAGAATTTGCATACCAAACAAATTGCTTAAGCCAATAAATAAAGGCAAAAAACTTAACAAACGCATAGCGATTAATGCATCGCTAAAAGCTGCCCCCGAAAACACAAAAAGCAACTCGGGTGCTAATAAAAACATACCCACACCAATTGGTACAGCCAAATCAACAATAAAATTAAATGAGGTTTGTAAATGTATTGGATTATTAATATTAGCAGCAAAAGTTCGGGCACTACGTGGCAGTAATACTGTACCCAATGCGGATACTATAGGTATACCTATTTTACTAAGTTTTACAGCCGAAATATACATACCAACGGCAGTGGCAGTGCTTAAAAAACCAACCCAAACTGTATCAAAAATAGTGTACATGGCAATACACAAATTCATTAAAAAAATAATAAATATTGGTTTTAAATGGGCTGATATATTTAAGTTTTTAAAGGAGAATTTAACTTTGGTAGTGGCATAAAACAAGTTCCATAAATGGCCAAGCAAAATACTTAAAATTGATATGAGCAAATAAGGAAAAACATCGTTTTTAGTTTTTACAAAAAACAATAAAAACAACACTGTTATAAGCCTAATAGTTAATGACCGAACTGTTATTATTTTAAAATCTTCGAGGCCTGCAAACAACCAATCAATTGCTAAAAAACCCAGCAACACTTGCAATGACGCAATAGCAAACAAGTCGAAATTTTGAGCCAAAGTGCCACTGCTATACAACACAATGGCATAAACCCCAAAGCTTAAAAAAGCAGTAATGATGTTTAATAACAACAACTCACTTACTAATTTACTTAACTTGGCTTTGTGGTTTTTAACTTTTGCTACTTCGCGTAAGCCATAAATAGGAATACCTAACGAAGCCGTGGTTACAAAATACTTACTAAACTGAAGTGCAAAATGGGCATTACCCAAACCTTGTGGACCAAGAATACGGGCAATATAAGGAAACACCAACACCGGAAAAACGATGTTACTGGTTACTAATAATATGTTAAATAAAAAATTACGTTTAACTGATGCCATTATTGCAAAACGCCACTATTGACTTTGCATAATACGAAATTTGCCGCAAATCAAAAGGTTCAAAAAATATTTGAGGAATGTTAATAGGCCTGTTTTGTAGAATAATTTGCGTGACTTCACTACCAGAATTAATAATGGGTTGATGGGCCAATTGTAATAATTCACCCAAACCACCTGCATTATTACCAATAATTGGTGTGCCTAATAATAAACTTTCGTGGGCTGTGCGGTTCCATCCTTCATTAATATCCGATAAACAAACCGTATATAAACTTGATGCTATTTGCTGCAAATAAGCCGAATACGGCAAGGATTTAACACTATAACTTGGTGTTACTTTTACTTCGTGTTGGTGTAAGGTTGTAAAAAAACAAGTGTACCCATTTTTTGCAAGTTGGTCAATAATCTCAAAAACATATGGATGCTGCTTGGTACTAAATTGACCGAAGTAAACTTGTTTATTCTTTTTTACATCAGCTTTTGCTTGTGCATAAATTTCGGTATCAAATAAGTTGGGCATTATAAAAACATCATCAGTTAAAACGCCATGTTGTAACAAAAATCTTTGCCAATAATTTGCCACTACTACAACTTTTAATCTGCCACAACCCGATTTAAGTAGTATTAACATTAACCTAAAATTTAGGTGGTATAAAAAGCTGTTTTTTTCTCGACTATCATAATGATGAAAAACAACAATTGCTTTTTTATTGGTAAAAATACTTGCCAATAATACAGGAAAACATAATCGCTGAACAGTAATATTTACAGCACCTTTAGCATGTTTAAATCCAAACCACCACAATTGCAAAAAGCCAATTAACCCTTTATGATTTTTAGCCGAACGGTGTACAACAAAATTGTAACCAAGTGTGTTTGCTAAATAATTACTTACCATAAACTCGTGGCGATAACCACCAGTTTTTGCAGTACCTTGAGATATGTAGTTAAGTGATTTGATAACTGTACTATTTACTTCATTAGGTAAATTTTACCTACGTTTTCTAAAAAGTAGTTATCTGCTTGTGTTTTTCGTTTTTCAATATTGGTGCCATTAATACGCGTTAATACTTGGTATAAATATACTCCATTTGCTAAACGATCACCATAATTATCTGTTCCATCCCAACTATAATCGCTCATGTTTTGACCAATTTTAATAGGACCAAATTCGTCTTTAGTAATTTCTTTTACAATTTTTCCAGTAACCGTCATTATTCTAATTAATAATTGGTCGGGCGGGCTTGCACCTGTTAATGTAAACACAAATTTAACATTGGTAGTTGCGGGGTTTGGGTAAGGGAAAAAGTTAGTGATTGTTGACTTTTTCTGCATGTTAAAATCAACTTCATAAAACTCACTTCCTGCAATGTTTCCACTTGCATCTTTACTTAAAACTTTTAGGGTATAAATGCCTTCTTCAATTAAATCAGGCTTATATTCTAAAACAGCTTTATTATTAACATCAGTAGCAGGTATAAATCGAAGGTTGGCAGAAGAGATATTTATTCGTTCAAAATCTAAATCGGATGGTTTACGCATGTATAAAACAAACGAAGATGTATCAGATTGCAACTTAAACTTACTATCATCTTTTGAGGTAATTCTAATGGTTGGTGTTGGCGAAACAAAGTCGCCATTTATAATGCGATAACCATCAAAGGTAACATCCATTACTGGGTTTATTTTATCAGCATTAACCACAAAACTTTTAAATAAATAATTGTTTACTTTGGTATATTCACTTTGTGGCCCATCATTAAAATACAACTCCAATGCATGTTGTCCGCTTAAGTTATAGGTTGAAACCTTTTGGCTAAACTGAACTACTTGATTAGGATTTAATTGACCAAGGTTTTGTTGTGTGGTAAACTTGATAGCCCTGTTTTCATCAAGCACACGCATTAAAAAAGGCATGCTATCAAACCCAATTCTTGATACATTTTTAAACGAAATAGTAATTGCCATACTATCACCTTGATCTAAAACCGCACTATGAAAATTATAACCATCAGCTACCGAAATAGTTCCTTCTGGAGCGGGTGTGTGCCTTATTATCCAATAGTTTAATTGATCTGGCGTACGATAAGTTGTATCAAATAAAGTAAATCCTAATTTTAAATATGGAAACTTTGAAGCATCAATAAATGATAAATCATCATTGTTACTTGCATTTTTTAACATTAATGTATCAGCTCCAGTTGAACTTAGCGCATACACATCAACCGTATTAAAATCATTGCCATTATTTTCTGTTGGATTAAAACGGTATGCAACGTTTTTCCATGTTTTAGCCGGGCCAATAATTTTACTTCGGGCACTTGCCGTAAACCATTTACCAAACAAAACTGTATTGGCAATTGCATTGGTATCTGCCGTTAATAAACTTAATGTATCTTCTGCAATTGAGCCTACTGCGGCTCCTGCAATACCTACCATACTAAAGGCGGCATTAGGATTATTTGTATTGGCTACTTTTACCGAACCTAATTTGGCAAAAGCATTTCGCATTTGAGGTGTCCAATTAGCATTTCCATTATCATAAACACTCCAAATGGCTACATAAGTTCCGGCATCAAGAGAATCAACAAATCGTTGAAAATCTACTTGCCCAGCAGGCGAATTTGGAAAACCATAATAATATAATTTACGCAATGAAGGATTGTTGTTATTATTTATTACGTTGGCACAATTCATTGGGTAACGTGGGTTAATAAACATACGAAGTGTACGTTTATCAATTGCTATGGCAAAAAAACCATTACTTACACAACCAAGCGAACCTGGATTTTGATTTTCGCCATCATAAAACAAACCACGAGCACCATGCGCAATTCTATTGGCTCTAACATCAATTACAGAAGAATTTTCGCTAAAATCTAAATACTTATTAGGGGTATCAATTTGCAATAGGTTAGATGACGACAAATCAATTATTCTACTAAATGTACGTTGCATCCAAGCTTCTTCGTGGCCAGGTATAAAAGTAAATGCACCCTTAACCCATCTGCCACCTTGCTGTTCGGTTAAGTTTAATCTACTTCTCCAGTAAAATGTAGTCGTATCTGTTGCTCCATGCACAAAAGGCCATTGAATATATGAACCAGCATTAACCACTCCACTGCTTATTTTTTGTGGTGAAGCAAAAGTTGGCTCCGTATCAATCTCAATAATAAATTGATTATTAGTATTGGTAATATTGTTGTTTTGAACTGTTAATAAAACAGTATCGCTTCCCACTACAG
>JAGPCI010000048.1 GCA_018058165.1 Bacteroidia bacterium | reverse complement strand
CCAATAATAATTGCACAAGGAACTTGGTATTCACCAGCTGGAAATTTCTTTGTATAACTACCCGGAATTACCACCGAACGCGAAGGAACAATCCCTTTATACTCAATAGGCGTATCTCCTGTTACATCAATAATTTTTGTGCTCATGGTTAAAGTTACTCCTGCCCCAAGTACAGCTTCTTTTTCAACCCTAACTCCTTCAACAACTATACAACGCGAACCTATAAAACAATTGTCTTCAATAATTACAGGAGCAGCCTGAACGGGTTCTAAAACACCACCAATACCAACTCCTCCGCTTAAGTGAACATGCTTACCAATTTGTGCGCAACTGCCCACGGTAGCCCAAGTATCAACCATAGTTCCTTCGTCTACATAAGCACCAATGTTTACATAACTCGGCATCATTATAACACCCTTTTGTAAAAATGCTCCATAACGAGCAACTGCATTTGGCACAACCCTAACACCTTGTTCAGCATAATTTGTTTTCAATTTCATTTTGTCATTAAACTCAAATATACCTACTTCAATGGTTTCCATTTTTTGAATGGGAAAATACATAATCACAGCTTTTTTAACCCAGTCGTTTACTTGCCATCCTCCATCAATAGGTTCTGCTGTGCGCAATTTCCCTTTATCAAGCATCTCTATTACCTCACGTATGGCTACTTGTGTATTTTCGTCTTTTAATAACTCTCTATTATCCCAAGCTTGCTCTATAGTTTGTTGTAAACCCATGTTATATTAATTAAGTATGTTTTAAAGCTGTAAAATAACTACTAAGTTATTACTTACACAACTATAAGAAAACAAAGTGTTAAAAATAAAGGCTAAATTTGTTGCATGTAGTTGATGGAATTGCTATCAACTTTTTTTAAAACAGATAAATTTAATATATGAAAATTCGTTCACCACGTAAACCTAAATTAATAGAACGTGCTGCCGAACGCAGCGATTTTGAAGACATAATAAAACTTTCTAAAATATGTTTCCCCGACAACGACCCGTGGACTTTACCAATGCTAGAAAGCCAGTTTAAATTATTTCCAGAAGGCATGCAGGTTATTGAGTACGAAGGTGAAATTGTAGGCTCGGCATCTAGCTTAATAGTAAGCTGGGATGAGTATGATGACGACCATACTTGGAAAGAAGTTTGTGATAATGGATTTATCACCAACCACGAAGACGAAGGTGATACTTTATACGGAATTGAAGTAATGGTTCATCCCGAATACCAAGGATTAAAAATTGGAAGACGGTTGTATGATATGCGCAAAGAACTTTGTGTTGATAGAAATTTAAAAGCCATTTTAATTGGTGGCCGATTACCTAATTTCCACAAACACTCAAGCAAGTTTGGTGTGCGCGCTTATGTAAAACGTGCAATAGAAAAAAAGATTAAAGATCCTGTTCTTACTTTTCAACTTTCGCAAGGATTTACCATACAACGTATTATTAAAGACTACTTACCAGACGACCACGAGAGTGAAGGTTATGCAACTTTATTAGAATGGATTAACCTAGATTATATTCCTGAAACAAAAGAACGCAATGTATTGATGAAGAAGGTGCGAATTTGTGCCATACAATACGAGTTACGTAAAATAAAATCGTTTAAGGAATTTGCCCAACAATGTGAATATTTTACCGATGTGGCCAGTAACTACAAAAGTGATTTTGCTTTATTTCCAGAGTTGTTTACCACCCAATTATTATCGCTGCACGAGTACAAAAGTATGAGTCCGGAGGATAGTATACGAAAGCTTGATGATTACACCGAAGATTATATTAATTTATTTTCGCGCTTAAGCATGGAGTACAATATTAATATTATTGCTGGCACACACTTGCAAGTAGAAAACGATAACTTATACAACATTAGCTATTTATTTAAACGTGATGGCACTTACGACAAACAATATAAAATACATATTACCAGTAACGAGGCTAAGTGGTGGGGAGTTAAACCTGGCAACGAAATAAAAGTATTTAATACCGATTGCGGCAAGGTGGCTATTAATGTTTGTTATGATGTAGAGTTTCCGGAAATGACCAGAATAGCTTGCCAAAAAGGAGCCAAAATTTTATTTGTACCGTTTAGTACCGATGAAAAACATGGACATTTACGTGTTAAAATTTGTGCACAAAGCAGAGCTGTAGAAAACCAAATTTTTGTAGCTACGGCAGGTACAATAGGTAATATTCCATCTGTAGATAATATGGACATTAACTATGCACAATCTGGCATTTATACACCAAGTGATTTTGCATTTCCACCAGATGCAATTGCTGGCGAATGCAGCACCAATATTGAAACTGTAGTTATTGCAGATTTAGATTTGGCAGCAATAGAAAGGGCTAGAAATACGGGTACTGTTTTAAACTGGAAAGACCGCAGATTAGATATGTACGAAGTACAAGAAAAATAATTTATTAAAGTTTAATCTCGACAAAAAAATGTTTCACTTATTTATAGGTGAGACATTTTTTTTGAATAGAAATATTGTAGCTGGTTTATTATATTGGATTAAAACAATCACCTTGTAATACGCACTTTAAATACCTTGCAAATTAATTGGTAATATTTTGCTAGATTAGAAAAATACATTAATTACACAATACCCTGCTCGTTTAGCTGGCTGATTAATTGCTGTTTACCCTTCTTTAAAATCATTTTTGACGGAGCTTTGGATATTTAAAATAAAAACTTCATCTTTGCACCCCGCTGAACAGGAGAATCAGCGGATTAACATTTTTTATTAAATATTATGTCAGTAAAAATTAGATTACAACGTCATGGTAGAACCCATGCACCGTATTATCACATTGTGGTGGCGGATTCACGTGCTCCGAGAGATGGTAAATTCATTGAAAAAATTGGAATGTATAATCCTACTACAGTTCCAGCAACTATTGAATTAAACATTGACTCGGCAGTAACTTGGTTATCAAATGGTGCACAACCAACCGACACATGTCGTGCAATTTTATCATACAAAGGCGCTTTATACAAGCACCATTTGGCTGGTGGTGTTGCTAAAGGAGCATTAACAGAAGAACAAGCAGCCTCAAAGTTTGAAGCATGGGTTAACGACAAAGCTTCTAAAGTAGTAGCGCATGTTGAAAAAACAGCAAAAACTAAAGAACAACTTAAATCGGATGCATTTGCTCACGAAACTAAAGTTAAAGAAGCTCGTACTGCAAAATTAGCAGAAAAATTAGCTGCAACTGAAGCTGCTGCTAACGCTGCAAATGCTGAAGCTGAAGCCGAAGTAGCTGCAGAAGCTGAAGTTACTGCAACTGAAGAAGCACCTGCTGCAACCGAAGAAAACAATACCGCTGAATAATTTTTAACCCCAAAGCTTTTGAAATCAATTTCAAAAAAAGATTTCATGGTGGCTGGTATTGTTGTTAAAACACATGGTACCAAGGGCGATTTAAAAATTGTTACCGATATAAAGGTTAAATTTACTGAATGGGCTTTTCTCGAAATTCGAGAGAAGCCCGTTCCATTTTATATCGAACAAGCAAACCCCGCTGCTACCGATGAATGGCTTATTAAGCTACTTGATATCAACACCGTGGAGCAAGCACAATTTTATGTGGGCTTAAAAGTTTTGGTGCTAAAGCCTAAAGGTAAACGTAAGCCTAGTGTTAGCGAGTTTAATTTAACAGGGTTTAAGTTGATTGATATTAATGTTGGCGAAATAGGCGAAATTGTAGCTACAGAAGAATTGCCGCAACAAACCATGTTGGTTACTCACTTCCGCAATCAACAAATTATGATACCAATGGTTGAAGCTTTTATTAATGATGTGGATGCTGACAACGAAATAATTTACCTTAACTTACCCGAAGGTTTTTTAGATTTGTTTGAGTAAACTTTTTCAAAATAACCATTATCATTTTTAGCGATAAATTACTGTAATGAAAATAGATATTTTAACTTTATTCCCCGAAATGTTTGAGAGTCCTTTTGGACACTCTATAATTAAACGTGCGGTTGATAAAAGTTTGGTTGAAATTAAACTACACAACATTCGCGATTACAGCAAACACAAACAACGCTCGGTTGATGATTATCCTTATGGTGGTGGGGCTGGAATGGTAATGCAAATTGAACCGATTGACCATTGTATATCATCATTAAAAGAACAAACCACCTATGATGAAGTAATTTATTTAAGCCCTGATGGCGAGTTATTCGACCAAAAAATGGCCAATCAATTATCAACCAAACAAAATATTATGTTTTTGTGCGGCCATTATAAAGGAGTTGATGAGCGAGTTAGAGAACATTTAATTACACGAGAAGTTAGCATTGGTAATTTTGTATTAACAGGTGGCGAATTGGCTACGGCAGTTATCGTTGATGCAATTGTAAGGTTAATTCCAGGTGCTATTAGCGATGAACAATCTGCATTAAGCGATTCTTTTCAGGATGATTTAATAAGTCCGCCTGTTTATAGCCGCCCAGCAGATTACAAAGGTTGGAAAGTTCCAGATATATTATTAAGCGGCCACCAAGCTAAAATAGAAGAATGGCGACACGAGCAAAGCCTATTGCGTACCAAACAAAGGCGACCAAATATGCTTTCGGATGAAAATGCTTAGCGTTGAAAATCTGATTAATAAAGCGATTTTATAATTAAAGAGGAGGTTTAAGTATAAATTTCCTAAAAATATTTTTGTAATTAAAATAGAAACTGTACTTTCGCAGTCCGTAAAAAATAAAATATTACCGTCATGAACGCATTTGAGGCAATAAAACTAGTAGAAAGCGAATTTACCGCTGATAAAAATTTCCCTAAATTTATAGCTGGTGATACAGTAAATGTACACTACAAAATTAAAGAGGGTGTTAAAGAACGTATTCAGCAATACCAAGGTGTTGTATTACAAAGACGTAATACTAGCATCAGTTCTACTTTTACTGTGCGTAAAATGAGTAACGGTGTTGGTGTAGAGCGTATTTTCTCTTTGTATTCACCTAATATCGATAAAATCGAATTAATTAGCCGTGGTAAAGTACGTAGAGCTCGCTTGTTTTACCTACGCGAACTTACAGGTAAAAAAGCTCGTGTTAAAGAAAGAAGAGGTTAAGATTTTCATAGTTGATTTTAATTGCCCCGGTTCGCTTAAGCGTGTCGGGGTTTTTTAATTTATATTGCTTCAAACTTTTTTACACGTATTTTCCAAAATAATCTACTTACAATTTTGCCTTTACATTAGCCCCTATTATTTTGCACCAAAATGAGCACAGAAATAACAAAAACATATAGCCCACAACAAATAGAAGATAAATGGTATAGCTATTGGTTAACCAATAAACTATTTAAAAGCACGCCCGATGACCGCGAGCCATACACGATTGTAATTCCGCCACCAAATGTTACGGGTGTTTTGCACATGGGCCACATGTTGAACAATACCATTCAAGATGTTTTGGTTCGTAAAGCACGTATGCAAGGTAAAAATGCACTGTGGGTTGCTGGTACCGATCATGCATCAATTGCTACTGAGGCAAAAGTGGTTCAAATGTTACGTAAAAAAGGTATCAAAAAATCAGATTTATCAAGAGAGAAATTTTTAGAACATGCTTGGGAATGGAAAGAAAAGTATGGAGGAATAATTTTAAAACAGTTGGAAAAATTGGGTGCAAGTTGCGATTGGGACAGAACCCGATTTACAATGGAACCTAAATTAAGTGAGGCCGTAATAAGTACTTTTATTGATTTATACAACAAGGGTTTAATTTATCGCGAATTGCGTATGGTAAATTGGGATCCACAAGGTAAAACCGCCTTAAGTGATGAAGAGGTTATTTTTAAAGACGTTCAATCAAAGTTATATTACATCAAGTATTATTTAACTGCCGAATCGAAAGCTGAGATTGAAAAATCGAACCCAGAATCTCCAGATTTTATAACCATAGCAACAACTAGACCCGAAACTATTTTGGCTGATGCTGCAATTTGTGTAAACCCAAATGATGCGCGTTTTAAACACTTAGTAGGCAAGTACGTTTTGGTGCCATTTATTAATAGGCCAATACAAATTATTGCTGATGAGTATGTTGATATTGAATTTGGTACAGGATGTTTAAAGGTTACTCCTGCGCATGATAAAAACGATTATGAATTAGGAAAAAAATACAACCTAGAAGTTATTGATATTTTAACCGAAGAAGGTTTTGTAAACGAGAAAGCTAAAGATACGAGATATATCGGCAAAGATAGGTTTGCAGTTCGCAGAGAAATTGCCGTTGATTTAGAAACCTCAGGCCATTTATTAAAAGTAGAAGAATACAAAAACCAAATTGGAACAAGTGAGCGAACGGGTGCTGTAATAGAGCCGCGCTTAACTTTACAGTGGTGGGTTGATATGAAAAAACTTATCGCCAAAAATCCACAAGTATTAAGTGCTGTTATGGATGATGAAATTAAGTTTCATCCTGCCAACATGAAAAACACCTACAAGCATTGGATTGATAATATTAAAGATTGGTGTATTAGCCGACAACTTTGGTGGGGCCAACAAATACCTGCTTGGTATGCGCCAAATGGCGAATTTGTAGTTGCAAAAACTGCGGATGAAGCATTTAAAAAATTTAAACTACAACAGGCAAATTTCGAATTTAAACTTACAGATTTAAAACAAGACGAGGACGTATTAGACACTTGGTTTAGCTCGTGGTTGTGGCCAATAAGTGTGTTTGATGGCTTTGAACAAATGGAAAACGGCAAAGTAAGTAAACAAAATGCCGATATTAAATATTATTACCCAACCAACGATTTAGTAACAGCGCCCGAAATTATGTTTTTTTGGGTGGCACGTATGATAATGGCCGGTTACGAGTGGACTGGTGAGAAACCGTTTAACAATGTTTATTACACAGGAATTGTGCGTGATAAACAACGTAGAAAAATGAGTAAATCATTAGGTAATTCGCCTGACCCACTAGATTTAATTGCTCAATACGGAGCAGATGGTGTACGAATGGGAATGTTGCTTAGTTCGCCTGCTGGTAATGATATTTTGTTTGACGAAAGCCAAGTAGAACAAGGCCGTAATTTTTCTAATAAAATATGGAATGCTTTCCGTTTAATTAAAGGGCTAGAAATAAAACCTGATGGCGAATTTGATGAAGCCATATTAGCTAGTAATAAATTAAGTGCCGATTGGTTTAGAGGTAAATTAAATGAGGCATACATTGAAATTAACGATAAGTACAACGATTATAA
The DNA here is from genome assembly GCA_018058165.1 of Bacteroidia bacterium. Classification (GTDB taxonomy): domain Bacteria; phylum Bacteroidota; class Bacteroidia; order UKL13-3; family UKL13-3; genus UBA6183. The sequence goes on along the minus strand of JAGPCI010000048.1, from coordinate 5,569 downwards.
ACTTAGCGAAGTTTTAATGAGCATGTATAAATTAATTTGGGATGATTACTGTGCTTGGTATTTAGAAATGATTAAGCCAGAATATGGCCAACCTATTAACCAATCTACCTACAGCCAAACCATTGCTTTTTTTGATGAATTGATGCGTTTGTTACATCCGTTTATGCCATTTATTACCGAAGAAATTTGGCAAAGTTTAGTAACAAGAAAAGATGGTGATTCAATATGTATAGTTCAATATCCAATTGCTGCAAAGGCTACGATTAATAGAGTACAAGCGCCCAACCTAAGTTTATCATTTGAGTTAATTCAGCAAATACGTAATCTTAGAAATAATAAAGGAATTAGCCCTAAAGAAAGTTTTGATATAGCCATAAAATCAACCCAACAAAGTATGTATTTGCCCTACCAGTTTTTAATTAAAAAATTGGCCAATATTAGCAACATAACTTTTGTTGATACCAAACAAGACAAAGCTGTTTTAATTCCAGTAGATACTGATGAAATTTATGCTTTCTTAAACTTAGAAATAGATGTGGAAGCAGAGAAAGAAAAAATAACCAAAGAAATAATTTACTTGGAAGGTTTTATGAAATCTGTTGATGCCAAATTAAGCAACGAAAAATTTGTAGCAAATGCAAAACCAGATTTGGTTGAAAAAGAACGCCAAAAGAAAGCCGATGCTTTGGCAAAAATAGATGTACTAAAAGGCAGTTTAGCTCAATTATAAAAAAATAAAAAACCGCTTCTAGCGGTTTTTTTTATGTATTAGTTTTATGCAAAATTTGTTAAACAATCATCAATTTTTTGTTCAATATCCTTTTCTATATTGTCAATGTTTGATGTAATCGTTCCAGTTGCATAATCTACGGTATATTCTTTACTCCATTCTTGGTAGTTTGCTGCAAGTTGTTTTACGCCATCAATCAAATAATTTATTTCTTCGTTGGTTAATGTTGGATGAATAGACATGCGAATCCAACCTGGTTTTAAGGAGCAATCACCAGCACTTATTGATGAGGTTATTCTATGAGAAATTTCTTTGTTTACACTTAATAAATAATGGCCATAAGTGCCCGCACAAGAACAACCACCACGGGTTTGAATACCAAATTTATCATTAAGAATTTTTACACCTAAATTAAAATGTAAATTATCTATATAAAACGAAATTACACCAAGCCTATGTTTATGTTGTTTTGCTAGTATATGTAAGTTGTTTATTTTAGGTAATTCATCCCAAAACATCTTCAATATTTCTTCTTCTCTATTTAAAATATTTTGTACACCCATTTCCTCCTTTAATTTAATGCACATTGCCGCCTTAATGGTTTGCAAAAACGCAGGAGTTCCACCATCTTCTCTGGCTTCAATATTATCTATGTATTTGTGTTCGCCCCATGGGTTTGTCCAATCTACGGTACCTCCTCCGGGTTCGTCAGGAATTTGATTGTTGTATAATTTTTGGTTAAAAACTAAAATACCTGTTGTACCTGGGCCTCCCAAAAATTTATGTGGCGAAAAGTAAATGGCATCCAAATAACTTCCATCTTCATCATTCACATGCATGTTAATGTCAACGTATGGAGCTGAGCAAGCAAAATCAACAAAACACAACCCATTTTTAGCATGAATTAATTTTGCAATTTCTAAGTATGGAGTCATTATACCCGTAACATTTGAGCAAGATGTTATAGCTGCAATTTTTATTTTTCTATCTTGATATTCCTCTAGTATAGTTTTAAAATTATCAACCGAAACCAAACCATCTTCAGCAGGTGGAATTATTATTACATCAGCAATAGTTTCAAGCCAACTTGTTTGGTTGGAGTGGTGTTCCATGTGGGTGATAAAAACCACTGGCTTTTCGGCTTGTGGTATTACCAAATGTTGTTTAAACGACTCGTGAACTTTTAATCCTAAGATACGTTGTAGTTTATTCACAACACCTGTCATTCCTGAGTTAGAAGAAATCAATACATCATTTTTTGATGCATTAACGTGCTGCTTTATTATTTGCTGAGCTTTATGATAAGCATACGTAGTTCTCATACCAGTTTGGTTGGTATCGGTATGCGTATTAGCTACATAAGGCATTATATCATGCTGTAGCTTTTCTTCAATGGTTTTGTAATTTCTACCACTAGCAGTCCAATCTGCATATAAAATTTTTATTGATTTATGGTAAGGAGTTGTTATTGTTTGATCAATACCAATAATGTTTTTTCTGAATTTAGAAAAATAGTTTTGCATAAAATTAGTTAAGTAATAATTTATTTTTAACTTAATAAATGATGTGCAATTGTACACATTTTTCTTATTTCCGAACACAACAACAAATAAAAATTATTGCATGCATCAAAACTACTTAATAATACAAGTTGCCGCTTAAAGTTAGAAAGCTATTTAACTTTAAATTAACAATCACATAAAATTGAAATAAAGGATTTGCAAATTGTAACAACCGAACCCAAATTGCCAACTAGTTTATTGGTGCATAATGTGATATAACTTATTGAACCAAATAGTATCCAATTTAGTTTAGTTAAACCATGGCATTATAAATCTAAAAACAACTATTAAACACAAGGTTATCAATTAATTTAACTTGCAAATACAACTGCCTATATAAAAGGCAAGTAATTCTCCAACATATACAAAATTGTGATGTAGTTTTACGGCTTTAAAACACGCATTAAACTTACAAACAAAATGAAAAAACAATTAGCAATTGCTGCATTTTTTGCGCTTGCATCAACACTAACGGCACAAAACATAGGTGTAGGCACTACAACTCCAGTATCAAAATTCTCGGTAGGTACAACCTCTCAGTTTCAGGTAGATACCATTGGAAACATAAAAAGAATTAACAACGTAGCATACAGTTTTCCATCAACCCAAGCCAATGCAGGCCAAGTTTTAAGTAATAATGGCACTGGCCAACTTAGCTGGGTAAGTCAATTAGGTGGTTGGAGTTTAACAGGTAATAGTGGTAATCCTGCTGGTTACTTTATTGGTACAACTGATACAATGCCATTATATTTTAGGGTAAACAATGTACAATCAGGAATTATAGACCAAGTAAAAGCAAATATATTTATGGGTTCTAATGCAGGTGGCACAGTTGCAACTGGTGATGGAAACTCGGCAATTGGTTTTAATAGCTTAAGCTCACTTACAAGTGGAACTTCAAATAGTGCTATTGGTACAAACAGCTTACGATTTAACAGTTCAGGATCATCAAATGTTAGTATAGGTGCAAATGCATTATATACAAACACAGTAGGCTCATCGCTAACAGCAATTGGTAGCAGTGCATTATATGCCAACACCACTGGCTCGTCAAACACAGCTATTGGAGCAAATGCATTAATTACAAATACCCAAGGAAGTTCTAACACTGCATTAGGTAACAATGCATTATATTTAAACACGCTTGGTGGATCAAATACCGCAATTGGAACATCTACTATGTATTCTAATTTAATTGGTGCATTAAATACTGCAATAGGTAGTGGTGCATTATATTTAAATACAAATGGTAGTACAAATACTGCAATAGGTAACACGGCTTTATACAATGCAACCACAAGCTCAAATACAGCAGTTGGTTCTACTTCATTATTAACATTACGTACAGGCGAAAGCAATACCGCATTAGGTGCTGGTGCAGATGTAAGTTTTGACTCTTTAAACAACACAACAAGTATTGGAGCAGGTGCAATTAGTGTTGGCCACAACCAAATTACTTTAGGTAACGTAAATGTAACAAACGTTCGTAGTGCAGGTACTTATGGTACTTTAAGCGATGGAAGATTTAAAGAAAATGTAACCGAAAATGTATCGGGTTTGGCTTTTATTATGCAATTACGCCCAGTTACTTATACTTTAAACACTGAAAAATTGCACAAAAACAGCAGCCAATACAACAATGCTAAGCCCCTAAATGCTGAAGCTTACAAAGCTGCATCGGCAGTGGTACATACAGGTTTTATTGCACAAGAAGTTGAAGCTGCTGCAAATAAAATTAACTACAATTTTGATGGTGTTTACAAACCAACAAATGCAACTGATAACTACAGCTTAAGCTACGCTCAATTTGTAGTGCCATTGGTAAAATCGGTACAGGAGTTAAACAAAAAAATTGAAGACCAAGAAGCCATTATTAAAAGTTTAATGATGCGTTTAGAAGCGCTTGAAAATAAATAACATGAAGGGAATTTTAACAGCGCTATGTTTACTGGCAAGCCCATTATTATTTGCCCAGCTATACATTAATGGCGAACTTACAATACAAAACGGAGCTACCTTGTATGTGGATGATACCATTACAATAAACGCCCAAGCAAATGTGCAAGTTGATGGCTTGTTGCACAATACTAAAATTATGTACACTAATTTTAATTACATAAAAACCGGAACAACAGGTTTTGTAATTACAAATATTCCAACCGGAGGCTTAAAAGAAATTGGTATTGGAAATACTACTAACAATCGCATTGGAATTACCCATGCCAGTACAAGTGCAGTAAGCTTTAAAATTGCATTACGTGATAATGTTTATGCTAATGCACAAAACAACACAGGTAAAATTACTAGCAATGCTGTAGATAAAACTTGGCACATACAGCCTCTAGATACAGTTTTAAACGCAACAATAAATGTTGGTTGGGCATCAACAGATGAACTAACTGGCTTTGCAAGAAACAACAGCGCGGTTTTTCATTGGTTAAGCGGAAGCAATACCATGTGGGATACTTCTGTTACATATACAGCGGCAACTTTAACAGGCGGTATACCTGAATTTATGCTTACCAATACTGCAAGCAACTTAAGCCCAGGAATACATTATTATAGTGTTGGAAGTATTGGAACCACACTTCCTGTGTCGTTTATTAATGTATCTGCTAAATATTTAACCAACACATCAAACCAAATAAATTGGCAAGTGGCCAACCAAAAAAATGGTAATTATTTTGAAGTACAACGTTCTTTAAATGGAACTGATTTTACAACAATTAAAAATGTGGATATTGAAAGCAGCATAAGCAGGTATGTTTTTACTGATAACAATGTTGTTAACAATCAAATTGTATATTACCGCATAAAACAAGTTGATTTCAATAACCAATTTACAATATCAAAAGTGGTTAGTGTTGATCAAAAATCAATTGTTAATGGAATTAATATATATCCAAACCCTACTACTAATTCATTCCAAATTAACAGTAACCAAATGGTTGATGAAGTTACCATTTACAACAATATTGGCATTAGTGTTTTAAACATAAATAACTACACCAATAACAACACTATTAATATTAGTGCGCTACCAAGTGGCGTATATTATGTGCATACTAAACTGATTACAGAAACTGTAATTTCTAAACTAGTGGTTAAATAACGGCCAGTTTAAAATACTTATAAAAGGGGTTAGCATAGAAATATGTTAGCCCTTTTTTTATGGGGAAATAAGTAATCAATTAGAATTATAGGTTTAAATCTAGCTCTTTTAAAAGCTAACAATACCAGGCAAATCAACTTTCGCTTTTAAATGTTTAATAAAAGT